>CAIXEV010000699.1 GCA_903918555.1 uncultured bacterium
AGCCCGTTCGGCCGTCCCGGAGCACGACGCATGCGCCTTCTTGTCCGACCCCTGCGTGATCCCGACGCCACCCTCGACCTCACCGAGGCCGTCACGGAGGCGATCGCGCAGCGGCTCTCCACCGCGTGCGGCGGAAACGCCGTGCTGAATCGTCTCGAGGCCGCAGCGCATCTCGAGTCGCTTCTTCGCCGCGCCGCCTCGCTTCCCGGGCCGGCGCGTTCATTTGCCCGCGAATCGAGCCATTTCCCACCACCCACACCCGAGGAGGACCTTGATGCAGTCGTCGATTCCAGCGAGGCTGATCGTGAGCGACAGCCGCAAGGCTTCGTTGTACAGCGGATTTCTCTCGAGAGAGCGGGTTGACGCGCTTCCGCGCGTTCGACTCGAGCTCGCCGAGGTCCTGAAGAGCCCGTGGGAGGACTTCCACGAGCACGGTCGGCCGAGTGTGCTGGGCAAGGGGCCGAGCGCGGGCGCAGCGCAGCGCTTCGCAAGCGAAGGACACGAGCGCGAGGAGCTCGAGCGCAGGTTCGCAGGCGAGGTCGCCGCATGGATCGCCCGCAAGTCGGCCGAGACGCCGGAGGCCGTCGTGGTGGCGTTCGCCGATCCGCGCTTCCTCGGCCACCTGCGCACGGCCTGCGCCGCGCTTCGGCTCGATCTCCAGGTCGAGCGCGGGGAGTTCTCGTGGCTGCGCCCGGCCGAGCTCGGGGCGCACCCGGCGATCCGCACCGCGCTCGGGAGCGCGGCGTTCCGGCCCGCTGCGAGCAGATAGCCCGCGCCGCGGCAGGCGGTTCGCGGCGCGTCCATCACGCACATGT
The DNA here is from genome assembly GCA_903918555.1 of uncultured bacterium. Taxonomy (GTDB): domain Bacteria; phylum Planctomycetota; class Phycisphaerae; order Phycisphaerales; family SM1A02; genus QWPT01. The sequence goes on from CAIXEV010000699.1 coordinate 816, forward strand.
CAGACGGATCCGGCGGCGACGACAGCGGTTCGCCATGGCTTGAAGGGGAGAAGACGATGACGACGCTCATGGACCGCCGCGAGGCGATGGTCGACACGCAGATCAAGGCCCGAGGCATCAAGGATTCGCGCGTGCTCGAGGCGTTCCGCAGCGTGCCCCGCGAGAAGTTCGTCTCGGTGCGCTACCACGACCTCGCCTACGAGGACGCGCCGCTTCCGATCGAGGAAGGGCAGACGATCTCGCAGCCCTACATCGTGGCCCTCATGGTCGAGGCGGCGAAGATCGGCGCGAACGCGCGCGTGCTCGAGATCGGCGCGGGGTCGGGCTACGCCTCGGCGATTCTCGCGCGACTCGCCAAGGATGTCTACGCCGTCGAGTGGCACGACGCGCTCGCCGGCCTTGCGCGCACGCGGCTGAAGGCACTCGGCTTCACGAACACGCACATCATGTGCGGCGATGGAACGCTCGGCTGGCCTGACGCGGCGCCCTTCGACGCGATCGTCGTCTCCGCCGGCGGCCCCGAGGTTCCGCGCAGCCTGCTCGAGCAGCTGAAGATCGGCGGGCGCCTGGTGATTCCCGTCGGAACCGAGGCTCGCTCGCAGGAGCTGTTCGTCATCGAGCGCGCCTCGGAGCACAAGTACGACCGCACCTCGCTCGGGCGAGTCCAGTTCGTGCCGCTCGTCGGCGCGGAAGGCTGGGCGAGCGATGGCGCGCCGCTGGGCGCGCATCGCGCGGAAGGTCCGATCCGCGTCGGCGCGCGCGAGGGACCGCGCATCGCGTCGCTCATCGCCGACGCATGCGAGCCGTTCTCCTCGGTCGAGCACGCGGACCTCGACGCCCTCGTCCGACGGATCGGCGCCGCACGCGTCGTGCTCCTCGGCGAGTCGACGCACGGATCGAGCGAGTTCTACGCGATGCGCGCCCGCATCACCCAGGCGCTGATCGCACGCGCGGGCTTCAACATCGTCGCGCTCGAGGCCGACTGGCCCGACACGGCGATGGTCGACCGCGCGGTGCGCAAGCGGCCCGCGGTCCCTCTGCGCGAACCGATGTTCTCGCGTTTCCCCGCCTGGATGTGGCGGAACCGCGAGATGCAGCGCTTCGTCGACTGGCTCACGCGGCACAACGCGACGATCGGCCGGCCGGCGATGCAGACCAGCATCCACGGGCTCGACATCTACAGCCTGAACAACTCGATCGGGGCGGTGCTCGAGTTCCTCGACCGCGTCGACCCGACGGCTGCGTTCACCGCGCGCGAGATGTACGCGTGCTTCACCCCGTGGGAGCGGGATCCGGCGACCTACGGCCGCGCGGCCGCCAGCGGCGGGCTCGCGAACTGCGAGCATCAGGCGCTGACGACCCTGCGCTCGCTGCTCGAGGAGCGGCTGCGCTACTCGGAGAACGACGGCGACTCGTTCTTCGACGCGGCCCGCAACGCGACCGTCGTCAGCGAGGCGGAGAAGTACTACCGCGCCATGTACCGTGGCGCGCGCGAGTCGTGGAACATCCGCGACAGGCACATGTTCGAGACGCTCCTCGCGCTCCTCGAGCATCGAGGCCCGAACTCGAAGGCCGTGATCTGGGCGCACAACTCGCATGTCGGCAACGCGGCCGCCACGGAGATGGGCATGCACGGCGAGATCAACATCGGGCAACTGGTGCGCGAGCGCTTCGGAGACGCGTCCTATTCGATCGGCTTCGGCACCGACCGCGGCACCGTCGCCGCCGCTTCCAATTGGGACGCACCGATGCAGGTGATGGCCGTGCGCCCGTCGCACGCCGACAGCTACGAGCGACTCTGCCACGAATCGGGGGAGCGGAACTTCATGCTTCCGCTGCGCAAGCCCAACACGATCGCCGTTCGGAACGAACTTCTCCGCCCCCGCCTCGAGCGGGCGATCGGAGTGATCTACCGGCCCGAGACCGAACTCGTCAGCCACTACTTCCAGGCGACCCTGCCGGCGCAGTTCGACGAGTTCATCTGGATCGACGCGACGACCGCGGTCGAGCCCCTCAAGGGAGCACAAACCGAGGGCGACCCGGAGCTGTTCCCGTTCGGGCTCTAGGTTCTGCCTGACGGATCCCCGGGACTGAGGATCCTTGGGACTGAGGATCCACGGCTCCGTGTCGATGTTCCACGGCTCCGTGTCGATGTTCCACGGCCCAGCGTCGATGTTCCACGGTCCCGTGTCGATGTTCCACGGCCCCCCGTCGATGTTCCACGGCCCCGTGTCGATGTTCCACGGCCCAGCGTCGATGTTCCACGGCCCAGCGTCGATGTTCCACGGCCCAGCGTCGATGTTCCACGGCCCGGTGTCGATGTTCCACGGCCCGGCGTCGATGTTCCACGGCCCCGTGTCGATGTTCCACGCTCCCCCGTCGATGTTCCACGCTCGATCGTGGAACATCGCAAACGCAAAAGGGCGGATCCGCAGGGGATGCCCGATGACTTCTCATCGAACCCCCCGCAGACCCGCCCTGCTCTTCCCCCGTGGGTGTTGGGGCCCTTCGGCTGGCTCAGCGCGACGAGCCGGCCGGCTCGAGCGCTGCCTTGTTGAGCGTCTCCGCGATGCGGCTCAGGCTCTCGTCGCAGCGACGCTCCTCGGTCAGCGTCTTCAACAGCTCGGAAGCCGCGACCGTGTAGCCAAGCAGTCCGGCCCAGGTGCGGGCGCAGCCGTACCCCGCCATCTCGTCGTGCTTGAGCCGCTGCACCACGGCGATCAACGCCGCGTCGCGCACATGCGGGTCGATCTTGGTGCGGCCGGCGATCTCGGTGCAGTCCTCGAGAAGCCCCTTGCAGCCATGGGTCTCGAGCTTGCGGGGCTTGCCGCCGATCTCGCCGAAGACGCGGTCGAGACGGGCGATGTGCTGCTTCGTCTCGTCGGCGTGGGCGCGGAGGGCCTCCGCGAGCTTGGGTGCCGAAGCTGCGCTGGCGAGCCTCGAGATCACCGGGTGCGAATGTGTCTCGGCTGCGTAGAGCTCGTTGAGCTGCTCGATCAGCAGGTCCTTGAGCGAGTGCATGCTGGTGGTGGGGATAGGTGACATCGATGTTCCTTTCGGTGTTTCGGTTGCGGTGATTGCGAAGGCCCGATCAGCTCGGAATCGGCACGCGGCGCGACGAGGGCTTCACCTCGATGCGCTTCGCGCGCTGTCCGGGCTTCTTGGCGATGCGCACGGTGATGACGCCGTTGTCGCTGTCGGCGACGATCCGCTCGGGATCGGCCGACTCGGGCAGTTCGATCACGCGGCGGAACGCGCCGAAACGCCGCTCGCAGCGGTAGTAGTCTTCCTGCTCGGTCTCCTCCCTCTCCTCCTTCTTGCCCGAGATCGAAAGGATGTTGCCGGTGATGGTGATCTCGAGATCGCGCGCGGCGATGCCCGGAATCTCGCCGCGGATGAGGATCTCGCCGTCGGTCTCGCTCACATCGATCGCCGGGATCCAGCCCTCGAGACGAGGAGCGATCGTCTCGAGCGGGGCGACGCCCTCGTTGAAGTAGCGGCCCATCATGCGGTTCATCTCGTCGCGCGCGCGCGCGAACTCATCGAGGACCGGAGCCCTGCGGAAGACGCTCATATTCATGTGCCTTTCCTTTCCATTGATTCCGAAAGTCCGCGCGGCACCGCCCCGGCCGGAACGCCCGGTCTCGAGCGGCGCCGCGCGATCGAACATTCAGGTGTACGGATCGACGATGAGGCGGTCGTCCACGCGGCGCACGCCCGAGGCGAAGCCGACGACGCGGTCGATCGTGTCCTTCTCGACCCACGAGCGCACGCGGCCCGTGAGCATGACGACGCCGTCCTTCACCGAGACGCCGATGCGGCGCGCCTCGCGCTCAGCCTGGCGCTCGAGCGCGTCCTCGATGTCGGCCTTGATGCGGCTCGAGTCCACCGCCTTCGCCATCACGGTGATCTGGTTGATGACGCCGCGCACGCCGGTCAGCCCGCGCACGACGCGATCCGCGTCCGCTCGCTGCGACCAGGTCGGCACCACGCCCTCGAGCGTGACGATGCCGAGCGACACGGTCGAGGCGATCTTCTCGTCGGGCACGAACGCATCCCACTCGAGCGCATCGCGCACCGCACGCGCGATGTCGGTGTCGGTCGCGCCGCCGACTCCGGCGACCTTCACCTGGAGCTCGTCGACCACATCGAGCACGCCGTGCACGCGGTGCGCGGCCTCGCGCGCCGCGATCTTCTTCGCATAGACATCGACGCTGCCCACGAGGGTGATGATCCCCTCCTTCACCTGGACGCCCACATCGGTCTCGTCGACACGGGAATCCCACTTGAGTTCGTTGAGGACATCGGTCTTGATCTGCGAGTCGCTCTTGATGATTGCGGTCGTCATGCTCGTGCTCCGGATTCGGGTTCTGTTTGACCTTCCGGAGCCGCGCCCCGGACAAGATGATTTGGGCATCCTGTTCCGCCGCGCTCCACGGGAACCCTTCCGCATTCACTTCAAGTGATCACGACCTCGCGCACGCGCGCCGCCGCGGCGACGGGCGCCGCGCGCGCCGTCAGCACCGCGCAGTGCGCGCGGTGCAGCACGCGCTCGGCGGTCGAGCCGACGAGCAGGCGCTCGAGAATCGACGCGCTGTGCCGACCGAGCGCGACGAGATCGGCCTGCAGGAGATCGGCGCGCTCAGCCACCGCGCGGAAGACATCGCCGCGCGCGACCTCGACCGTGGTCTCCGCGCCAAGCCGATTGAAGCCAGCGGCGATCGCCTCCAGCTGCTCGCGGGCGCCCTGCTCGTCGGAGCCGAGCTCCGACGGCGGAATCATCGGCGACTCGGCCGCCTCGATCACCTGGGGCGGAAGCACCACATGCAGGAGCGCCACCCGCGGCTGCTCGCGCGCGCGCCGCGCGATCAAGCGCGCAGCGCCGACCGCAGCCTCGGCGTCACGCGCGAAGTCGGTCGCGATCAGGATGCGCGGCCGCGCCGGCGGCTCGTCCTCTGCGCGGACAACCAGCACCGGACACTCCGCGTGGCGAAGCACGCGATCGGCGACGCTCCCGAGGAAGACGCGGCGAATCGGCCCGAGACCGCGGTTCCCCATCACCACGAACGCGTTCGGGGTCCGGCGCGCGACATCCTCGATCACGAGCGAAGGCTCGCCGATGCGGCACTCGCGAACGACCTCGATCCCCGACGACACCGCGCGGCCGCAGACATCGTGCAGGCGCTCGAGCCCCCGCGCCTCGAGCATCGCGACAAGCTCGTTGCTCTCGCCCAGCGGCGTCGGCTCGATGGCGTGGACCGCGATCAACCGCGATGGACCGCGCTTCGCAAGCTCCTCCGCCCACCGCAACGCGGCGCGCGAGGGCCTCGAGAAGTCGATCGGCACGATGAAGTTCACAGGCTCGCCGCTCGCCGCCATGGCAGGTTCCGCGCGCTGGTCCATCGATTCCTCCTGCGCGCCGGGAGGTCTCCCGCCGTGCGACAAGGATCGTCGCGCGCACGAAGCCGCCGGGGCTGCGGGAAAATCGCCCGTTCTCGTCTCGCGCCGATCGCGCACGCTTCCCCGTCGACCCGCCGCCGTCCCGCGGCATGAATGCTGCTCCCCCTTCCCGATGCGCATGGGCGCTCGGAACCGAGGCGGGCACCAACCCAGGAAGGAACATCACATGGACCGCAACAGTTCCGTCGGCATCGAAGAATCCCTCGACCTCCAGCGCGAGGTCGACCGTCTCCGCGCGGATCTCCGCCAACTTCGCGGGGACATCGCCGGTCTCGGCGCCGACGGCATCCGCACCGCGCGCGCCGGGATTCAGGAGACCGCCCGCACGGCGAACGCGAAGGGCAAGGCCGCGGCAGAGCTCGCCGAGAAGCAGATCACCTCGCATCCGTTCCTCTCGATCGCCGCCTGCTTCGCGGTCGGCCTCCTGCTCGGCATGCGCATCAGCCGTCGCGACTGAAGCGTGCGCACCGAAGCGAACCTCTTGGAGTCTTCAATGGAGTTCATCCAACGGCTGGTGTCGGACATCGCGACGGTCGTCGAGTGGGAAGGCCGCGTTCTCCGCGGTCGCGTCATGCGCATCTGCTGGGGCGCTGCGCTCGCGCTCCTCTCGGTCGGGCTCGTCTTCGTGACGCTTCTCATGGTCCTCGCCGCGGTGTACCTGCAGGTCTCGGCTTCGGGAGGCGCCATCGCGGGCCTTCTCGCCGCATCCGCCCTCGCGCTGCTCTGCTCGCTCGGCGCAGGACTCGCGGCGCGCGGGGTCAGCGAGCGCTAGCGGCCCTCTCCGCGATCTCCAGCGCCCCGGCGAGCGTCGGGGCGCTGTTTGCGTCGGTGAGGAGATCCGCGCGCGAAACCGCGTTGATCGTCGCGCATTCGCCTTCGTCGAGCCCCGCGAAGACCACGCGGTGCCCGGTGTGCTCGGCGGCGCGCAGCATCGCGTGGATCGCGCTCGCCGCGAGAGGCCCGGACACCCGCGCGCCCGAAAGGTCGACCACCACCGCGCGCCGCTCGTCGCCCGCGCGGTCGAGCAGGCGCGTCAGGTCTGGAAGGTGTGACTCGCCCCGCGAATCACCTCCCCGCGGAATGGCGCGAAACACCGCGATTCCGGTCCGGCGCACGGGCGCGCCCTCGAGTTCGGCGACGAGGGCCTCCTCGATCTCGCAGATCGGCGTGCGGAGATCCGCGATGATGATCCACGCGAGAAGCGCGAGCGGCGCGAACATGCTCCAGCGCGGGAACTCGAAGTAGATCCACGCGCCGCTGGCGCTGCCGACGATGAACGACGCGAAGATCGACGCGAGCAGCGCGAGGCGCTGGACGCTCGGCCCGCGCGTCTCGCCCTCGCCGAGACGCAGTCTTCCTCCCATCAGCCGCCGCAAGACCGCAAGCTGCGCCGACTCGTGGCCGAGGTCGGTCACGATGCCGGTCAGGTGGGTGGTGCGCACCACGCCGCTCGAGATGCGCGTGATCGTCGCGTTCTGGACGCCCATCGCGAGCGCAGCGACGGCCGTCATCCACCACAGGGTGCCGCCGACCTCGGGCGCCGCCGTGTCGTGCATGCGGACGCCGGCCGCGAACACGCCGAGCAGCACGAACTCGATCGCGGCGGGCAGCACATAGATCGACGCCCAGCCACGCAGGCGGCCAAGCTCGAGCGCGAAGCCGGAGATCAACGCGCCCATGAAGAACGAGCCGATCAGCGCCGCCATCAGCGCGGCGTCGCCCCAGGCCCGAAGCGCCACATCCCGCCCGAGGTTGCTCGCGTGACCGGTCAGGTGGCTCGTGACCACGCCGCAGGTCAGCACCGCCGCCGTGTTGACATACCCCGCCACCCAGGCGAGGGAGATCGCAAGGCGCGACCGGACGATCAGCGAATGGGCGCGGTTGGCGAGCATGGTCCTTCCATGCACAGTGTCGGCATCCCATGAGTCGGAACCTTCGGATTTACCCGTGATTCCTCCTCTTCCGCCCTTCGAAGGCCCGGAGGCGGCAATCGGGGCCGGCCTCACTCGTTCGTCGGCGGGCCTTCTTTCGCACCACATGCACCGCGCCATCGCTTACTCTCCCCGCCGGCCATGGACCGACCCTTGGCCGCGCCGTGGGCATGCAGAACCAATCCCGCAGGCTGCGACTTGTCCTTCGTCTCGATACGCCATGCAATCAACAGCCCATCCGTTCCCCTGCACCGTCCGCGAGACCATCACCGGCGTCGGCGTCTTCGCCACGCAGGACATCGCCGCAGGCGAGCGCGTGCTCGATGTCAACGGCGCGATGCAGAGCCATCCCACCCGCTACTCGATCCAGATCGACCTCGACCAGCACATCGAGTGCCATGAGTCGCTGCCGTCCGACGAGATGCGCGCGCGCTACCCCTGGCGCTTCCTCAACCACTGCTGCGATCCGAACGCGTCGATCGTGGGCCGCACGCTCGTCGCCCGCCGGGCGATCCGCAGCGGCGAACAGGTGACCTTCGACTACACCACGACCGAAGCGTCGATGGCGGAGCCGTTCGATTGCCGCTGCGGTGCACCGAAGTGCCTCGGCCGCGTGCAGGGATTCCTCACGCTCACCGCCGAAGAGCAGCGCACGCGCGCGCCGTTCGTCGCGCCGCACCTCAAGTCGTTCCTGCCGAAGTCGGGTGCATGAACCCGCGCACGGACGCACGAACCGTCCTTGACCTGTTCGACCGCGCCTGCGGCGCGAATCCCGACGCCTGCGCGCTCGATGTGCCGGGCGTCGCGCGCGTTTCGTACGCAGAACTCGACCGCCTCTCGCGCCGGGTCGCCGCAC
>CAIXEV010000700.1 GCA_903918555.1 uncultured bacterium
GACGCCGCGGTGGCCGAGGACGAGAGCGAGGGCGAGCAGACTGCTGCTGCGACGGCGACCAAGGGCAAGAGGTCATCGAAGAACACGGCCGCGGCTGCCGGCGACGACACGGCCGGCGATGGCGCCGCGACCGCGGTTGCGACGCCGCCGGCGGATGTCGAGTCCGCGCCCCGCGCGGTCGCGAAGCGCGCGACGAAGAAGGCAAGCGCGGCGCCCGCCGAGCTGACGGCGGAGCCAGTGGCTGTGCCCGTGCAGCGGGTCGAAGCCGAGGCGAAGGCGACGGCGCCTGCTGCTCCGGCCGACGCGCCTGCGGTTGCGACGGAAGCTCCGACGGTGTCGGCCGCCGCTCCTGCGGCGCCTGCCGAGCCGGTCGTTCCTGCTGCCGTCGCTCCTGTTGTTGCTCCTGCTGTTGCTCCAGTCGTTTCTCCAGCCGTTGCTCCCGTCGTTCCCCCGATCGTTCCGCCTGTGGCGATCTCGGCGCCCCCGACGCGCCCGACGCTGCGCATGCCCGCAGGACTCACATCGCGTCCGATGGCCCGCCCGGACGCCGTCGCGCCGAGTGCGGCGGCAAAGCCGCCCGAACCGCCTTCGACTTCCGCGCGCCGCGTCATCACGGCGCCTCCGCCGCCGCCTGCGTCGCTCGTCGACACCTCGGGCGCGGCACCGGTGATGAATGTCCCGAAGAGGCCGACGAACATCGGCCCCGTCGGGCCGCAACTCGGTTCGCTCGAGAAGACAAAGCTGAGCGGCCCCCAGGTCGTGCGCGTCGAGCAGGCCGACAACCTGCCCGCACCTCCGCCGATGCGTCGGCCGGGAACCGCCGGCGGTCCTGCGGGTGCCGGTGGCATGCGCGGTGGACGCACCGGAGCCGGCACGGGACGCCCGGAGGTCCGAGGCCGCGCCGGCATCGGCTCCTCGCGTTCGGGCCGCGCCGGTGACAGCGCGCGGCAGCAGTACGGTTCGCAGGATCTCCGCGAGCGGCAGAGCCGGCTCGATGCGGCGAAGGGCTTCATGTCCTCGCACCGCAACACGGGGTCGCGTTCCGGCGGCATGGGCGGTGGATCGCAGGGGCGATCCGAGCGCAAGCCAGGCGAGGTCCAGCAGATCCATGTTGCCGAGCCGCTGACGATCAAGGAACTGTCGGCTGCGACGGGCATCAAGACCAGCGACATCATCAAGAAGCTGTTCCTCGGTGGCACCATGGCCACGCTGAACAGCGCGATCGATCGCGAGAAGGCGATCGAGATCATGATGGACTTCGACATCGACCTCGTCGTCGAGGAGGCCAAGTCGGCCGCCGAGATCATCGAGGAGCGCTTCAAGGGCCGTGAGCGCGTCGACGAGCGTCGCCGCGCGCCGATCGTGACGATCCTCGGCCATGTCGACCACGGCAAGACGAGCCTGCTCGACCGGATCCGCAGCACCAACATCGCCGCGGGCGAGGCCGGCGGCATCACGCAGTCGACCCGCGCCTTCAGCGTGCCGGTCAAGGCCGGCGCGGTCGACCGCGTCGTGACCTTCATCGATACGCCGGGCCACGAGGCGTTCACCTCGATGCGCGCACGCGGTGCCAAGGTCACCGACATCGTCGTCCTCGTCGTGTCGGCCGTCGACGGCGTCATGCCGCAGACGGTCGAGTCGATCAACCACGCGAAGGCGGCGGGCGTTCCGATCGTCGTCGCGATGAACAAGATCGACCGGCCCGATGCCAACGAGGCGACCATCCGCCGCGTGCTCGGACAGCTTGCCGAGCACGAGCTCAATCCCGTCGAGTGGGGCGGCACCACCGAAGTCGTCAAGACGAGCGCCACGCGTGGCGACGGCATCCAGGAACTCCTCGAGATGCTCGACTACCAGGCCGAGCTCCTCGAGCTCAAGGCCGACTTCGGCGGCATGGCGCGCGGCACGGTGCTCGAGGCCTCCATCGAGGAGGGCCGCGGTCCCGTCGCTCGCGTCATGGTGCAGGAAGGCCGCCTCAAGAAGGGCGACTTCATCGTGATCGGCCGCGGCTATGGCCGCGTGCGCGACATCATCAACGACAAGGGCGAGCGCATCACCGAGGCGTTCCCCTCGACCCCCGTGGCGATCTCGGGCATCGACCAGCTTCCGGACGCGGGCGACAACGTCTTCGTGGTCGAGTCGATCCGCGCCGCCGAAGAGGCCGCCGAGGAGCGCCGCCGCATCGACCGCGAGCGCGAGCTCGCGGCTCCGAAGATCACGCTCGACAACATCTTCAAGCACCTCGAGAAGCAGGGCCGCAAGGAACTCGCGCTCGTCGTCAAGGGAGATGTGCAGGGCTCGGTCGAGGCGCTCAAGGGCATGCTTGCGAAGCTCCCGACCGAAGAGGTCGTGGTGTCGGTCAAGAGCGCGTCCGCAGGCGGCATTAACGAGAGCGATGTCTCGCTCGCCGAGGCGACGAAGGCGATCATCGTCGGCTTCAATGTCACATCGAGCGGCAAGGCGCGTCAGCTCGCCGAGTCGAAGGGCATCGAGATCCGTCTCTACGAAGTCATCTACGACCTCATCGACGATGTCACGAAGGCCGCGCGCGGTCTCCTGGCGCCCGAGCTCAAGCTCGAGGTGCTCGGACACGCCGAGGTGCGTCAGGTCTTCAAGATCTCGAAGGTCGGCGCGATCGCCGGTTGCTATGTCACCGACGGCGTGGTGGAGCGCAACGCTCAGATCCGCGTCACGCGCGACGGCATCGTCGTCGAGAAGGACCGTCGTCTCGAGCAGCTCAAGCGCTTCAAGGACGACGCGAAGGAAGTCCGCTCGGGCACCGAGTGCGGCATGAAGATCGTCGGCTACGACGACATCAAGGTCGGCGATGTGCTCGAGTGCTACAAGACGGTGACGGTGCAGAGGACCTGACGCGCGCATCGAGGAGTTTGGTGGCGATCGGAGTTCGAGTCAGTGAAGAGAGTGAGCGAAGGAGCCCCGGCACGCATGCACCGCGACGAGCCAGAGAAGAAGAGCCCCAAGCCGCGACGCCCCGAGCGTCGCGGCTCTGGTCCGCTCGGTCCCGCGCGAACCCCGTCGGATCGTCCCGTGCAGATCGCGGGAGAGGTCCGTCGTGCGATCCAGTCCGAGCTCTCGCGCGGGCTGAACGACCCGCGGGTGCAGGGCATGGTCTCGATCACCGAGGTGGTCCTCTCGCCCGACCTGTCGGTCGCGAGGGTGCGCGTCTCGGTGATGCCTGAAGAACGCGCCTCGCTCACATTGTCGGGATTGCGCGCTGGCGCCGGATTCCTGCGTCGCAGGGTGATGGATGAGACGCGCATCTCCCGCGTGCCGAGGCTTGAGTTCGAACTCGACGACCGCATCAAGCGCCAGGCGGCGCTCGATGAGGCCATCCGCAGCCCGGGGGTTGCGGATGAGGCAGGGGCCGCTGCGAAGGCCGCTGCGAAGGCCGCTGAGAAGGCCGCTGGAGAGAAGATTTCGGAGAACCCACGCGATGAAGGTTGAGCCCGTTCGTGGTCCAAAGTTTGCATTGCTTGTGCGCCGGCATGGAGGCACCTCGCTTCCGTCCGTCGCGGTGCTCGCCGGCCATGAGCCGAACGACCCGCTTGCGATCCTTCTCACGAACTACCTGTTGTGGGAGAGCAGTCCCGCGCTCGCCGAGGAGGCGCTCGCCCGTCTCTCCCGGGTTGTGGTCGATGTCAACGAGCTGCGCGTCATGCTCGAGGGCGAGGTGACCGAGGCGATCGGCGACAAGTACCCCTTCGTCGAGGAGCGTTCTCGCCGCCTGCGGGCCACGTTCAACGATGTGTTCCGCCGGCAGCACCGGACTTCGCTCGACCACCTGCGGAATGCATCGCGGAAGGATCAGCGCGCGTACATCGAGAGTCTCGCCGAGATTCCGCCGTTCGTCGCCGGACGGACGCTCTCGGTCGCGTTCGACCTGCCGGCGCCCTTCCTCGACGACACGACCATGGAGCTGCTGCATCAGCAGGGCGTGGTCGAACCGACCGCGACGACGCTCGAGGTGAGTCAGTGGATCGCCAAGCACCATCGTCTTGAGGAGATGGTCAAGGTCAACGCGGCGCTGAGCGCAGTCAACCGCGAGGGTTGGGAGGCCGCTGGTCGCAATCCGTCCAAGATCCGCGCTGCCTACGCCGCGCGTCATGCGCAGTTCCGCGCCATCGAGGAGGCTGCGCGGCAGCGCGTCGAGGACGAGAAGCGCGAGAAAGCGGAGGCGATCGAGCGTGCGGCCGAGGAGAAGCGGCTTGCCGAGATCGCGCGTGAAGAGGAGCGCGTGCGCGTGAAGCGCGAGGCGGAGGAGGCGCGGATCCGCGCCCGTGCCGAGCGCGAGGCTGCGCGAATCGCCGCTGTGACGGAGCGCGAGAAGGCGCGTGTCGAGCGCGAGGCCGAGCGTCTGCGCCGTGAGGCGGAGCGTGTTCGTCAGGCGGAGGCCAAGCGGCTCGCCGCGGAACGCGAGGCTGCCCGCCGTGCGAAGGAGGAGGCCCAGCGCAAGGCGCGCGAGCAGGTTCTTGCGCGCAAGGCTCTTGAGAAGGCGGCCGCGAAGGCTGCCGCGAAGGCCCGTCTCGAGAAGGCGCGTCAGCTTGCGCTCGCCAAGAAGCAGGCGCTGCAGCAGAGGCAGGCGCTGCAGCAGAAGCTCGAGCTCGCAAAGAAGGCCGCGCTTGCAAAGAAGGCCGCGCTCGCGCAGAAGGCTGCGATTGCGAAGAAGGCCGCGATTGCGAAGAAGGCTGCGATTGCGAAGAAGATCATGCTCGCGAAGCGCACGGCGATCGCGCGCCGCGAGGAACTCGCGCGCAAGGCCGCGGCGAAGAAGAAGCTCACGCTTGCGAAGCAGGCGCAGGCTCGGAAGGCCAGCGCGGCGAAGCCGGCCGCCAAGAAGCAGCTTGCTGGAGCCAAGAAGCAATCTGTTGCAGCCAAGAAGCAATCGGCTGTAGCCAAGAAGGCGCGCGGCCACAAGGTTTCCTCGGGCGCGCGCAAGCGTCGGCGGTAGTGATGCCGCGTCCGGCGGGCCGTGTCCGCTGGCGGCAGCGGTTCGATGGATGTGAGCTCAGGCGAGGTTCGTGACGATGCAGCGGATGGCAGCGACGCTTTCGGCCAGCGCGACAGGCGCGGTTCTCGGGCTGTGTGCGTGCCTCGCGGGCTGTGCATCGAGGACGACGACTTCCCCGTCGGGGCAGGGTCTCGCTCCGACCGCTCGGTCCGAGGTTGCCGCTTTGTCCGGTGGTGCGGCCTCAGGTCCGGGCTCCTCCGTCTCGCCGGAAGTATCGACAAGGCCTGTTCCGTCCTTTCCCGCGCTCTCGCTCGGCACCGCGCGCTCGGCTGAGTCGGCACAGGGCCAGTCCATCGAGGATCTCCGTCGCGCGCTTCCGCTTGCGCGGCCGCTGACGCCGCTTTCAGAGGACACTTCGCGGCTTCTCTCGAAGGCCGCAGAGGCGCTCGCGCGGAATGATCTCGAGATGGCGGCCGCGGCGGCGAAGGAAGCCGCCCAGGTCTCTCCCGATCGGCCAGAGCCGGTCGAGGTCGAGTTTCTCGTCGCGCTCGGCGCTGGCCGCCCATCGGATGTCCGTGCTGCAATCGCGCGCCTCGGGGAGCTCGATCCGCGCAACTCGATCTCGATCGCGTTTGCCGGCCTCGAGGGAATCCAGAACGGGGACGATCAGGCGGCGATCTCCGCACTTGCGTGGTTTGTCGGGAGCGATGCGCTGCCGCGACGGGGATCGGTGGTACCGCTTCCGACCGCGGTGGGCGAGCTTGAGGAGCAGTGTGCGTTGAGCGCGCTTCGGCTCGGCCAGCCAGCGGCGGCTCTTGTCGCGCTCGACGCAGCGGCGCGCGCGGCGGCGGACGATCCTGCGATCCAAGCGAGGCTTCTGCTCCTGCGCGCGGATGCCCTGCGGGCGGCCGGTCGCAACGATGAGGCGGTCGAAGCGCTCGACGATTCGATGGCCCTGGCGGCGACTGTCGCGGAGCTGAGTGATCCGCGGGCGACGGCGATGGCGCGGGGCGTTGCGCTCCTTGCATCGATCCGGCTCGACGAGCTTCGCTGCGCCATGGGAAATGCAGACGAGTCGCTGCAGGACACCGTCGAGGCGCTGCTGCGCGATGAAGCGGATTCGGTCGCCTTGATCCGCATCGAGCGGGTCGCCCCGGCGGCGGGTGTCCAGGTGCGAGAGCGCCTGGCGGCTCGACTTGCGGCGATCTCGCAGCCGACGCGCGACCTGCGCCTCGCTGCCGTGCGGTCGCTCCTGCTGCGCGATGGTGGCGCAGAGCCGCTTGCGCGCCTTGTGGCGGCCGATGCGCGTGATCGGGCCGCGCTGCGGCTGGTGATGCGAATGCTTGCGGCGCGCGGCGTCGATCGCGCTGTCTCGGCTGCTTGCGCGGCGGTGATCGCGCAGCCAAACGAGCTCGACGCGGTCGCACGGGCGCTCCTCGGTTGCGGCGCGGAGGTCGATGCGATCCTCGGCGCGCTCGATCGCGAGGGTCGTGGCGCCGCGAGCGACGCGTTGCGAAGCAGGATCCATGGGCAGTACGGGTTTGCGGAGGATGCATTCGCCATCGCGGA
>CAIXEV010000701.1 GCA_903918555.1 uncultured bacterium
CGCCGCCCGCGCGGGCCACCGACGAGGCGCTGGGCACCATCGGCCAGGAACTCGCCGGCGGCGAGGCGAATCACGACGGCGCCGCGGAGGAGCTTGGCGGATGAACAAGACCCGCGCCTCGAGCATCGCCGTCTGGTCTCGCGTCCTCGTCGGATGCGTCGCCGTCGCGATCTCCCTCACCGCCATCCGCGTCGCACAGCTCAAGACCGCGCCGGGCGAGCAGCTCGTGCGCTCGATGGAGCGTCCGAACGGCCAGCTCACCCAGCAGCGCGCCGCCGAGGAGCCTGAGCCTCGCGGACGCATCGTCGACCGCGTCGGCCGCCTGCTCGCGCTCGACACCGTGGGCGGCCGGCTCTTCATCGATGTGAGGGATCTCTACACCGACGCGCTCGAAGCGGCGGAGCGCGCCGAGCGCAAGGCCCGCGGCCGCGCCAGCGGTGACGCAGCCGACGCGCAGAAGGTCTCGCTCGCAGCCGCGCAGCGCCCGATGCTCGATCCGATCGGCGATCTCGCCGCCGACCTTTCCCGTCCACTCGGAGTTCCCGCAGGCGACATCGCCGCGCGCATCCAGGCCAAGGTCCCGGCCGAGCTCCGCATCCTCGCGCGCGGCATGAGCGCCGAGGACTGGAAGCGCCTCCCGCGCTTCGTCGTGCTCGAGGAGAACCTCACCGACTCGCAGATCGACGCGCTCGCCGAGGCGAAGCGCAGCGCCGGGCCGCGCGGGCTCCTCCGCGGCGCGCATGTGCAGCCGAAGTCGGTCCGCCTGCGACCGTTCGAGGAACTCGCCGCCGCCGTGATCGGCCGCACCACGCCCGATGGCGTCGGCCTCAGCGGCGCCGAGCACCGCGACAACAAGGACCTCGCGCCGACCGCCGGCCGCACGCTCTACTTCGCAGACTCGCGCGGACAGGTCATCTCCGTCCCCGCGAACGGCCACCTCGCCGGCGAGCCCGGCGACGAGGTTCGCCTCTCGATCGACATGGTCGTGCAGGAGATCGTCGAGCGCGAGATCAACAAGACCGTCGCCGAATCGAACTCGGGCGGCGCCCGCTGCCTCGTGGTCTGCGTCGAGACCGGCGAGATCCTCGCCGCGTACGACACGCTGCGCCCGAACACGGGACGCACGCCGATCGCCGACGACCCCGCGCGTCGCCTTGACCCTGCGCTCGCGCGCCTCCGCTGGGTGACCGATCCGTTCGAGCCAGGCTCGATCTTCAAGCCGTTCGTGTGGGGCTGGGCGATCGATCTCGGCAAGGCCCGCGCGAACGAGACCATCCGCCTCCCCGACGGCCCGCTCACCGTCACCGACGGCCGCGCGCGCCGCACGATCCGCGAGGCGCACACCTCGAGCTACGGCACGAAGTCGTGGCATGACTGCCTCACCAAGTCGGTGAACGCGGGCATGGCGACGGTCGCGCTGCGCATGTCCACGCAGGAGATGAAGGACTGCCTGTCGTCGTTCGGCTTCGGCATGCGCACCGGCATCGGCCTCGGCGGCGAGAGCGCGGGCATCCTTCCGCCTGCGGACGAGTGGACCAACCGCACCCGCGCGCAGGTCTCCGTGAGCTTCGGGCAGGGCGTCGCGGTCACGCCGCTCCAGCTCATGCACGCGTTCACCGCGTTCTGCCGCGACGGCACGATGGTGCCGCTGGCGCTCGAGCCGCGCGATCCGCGCGCGCAGGTCGTCTCGCGCCGCGCGCTCGGCGAGAGCTCGGCGTTCGTCACCCGCGAGGTGATGGAGGATGTGATCCGCCAGGGCACCGGCAAGAAGCTGAAGGACATCCTTCGCTACACCGCGTTCGGAAAGTCGGGCACCGCGCAGCTGGTGAACCCGAAGGGCGGCTACTACGACGGACGCTACATCTCGAGCTTCATCATCGGGGCGCCCATGGAGGATCCGAAGATCGCGGTCCTCGTCACCATCGAGGATCCCGACAAGGTCAGGACCAAGGGTTCCTACGGCGGCGGAGCGCTTGCCGGCCCGTGCTCGGCGCACATCGTCAACGGCACCCTCGAGTACCTCGGCGTTCCGACCGACGGCGAGCTCGTCTACGCCGACAAGAAGGACGACAAGAAGGGCGAGAAGAAGGACGAGAAGAAGCCCGCCGGCACCGTCGCGGCCGCCCGCTGAGCGCGTCCGGCACCGCGCCCGCCCAACTGCGGGCTGATCCGCCCGCGCGTCCAAGCGTGCGGGCATCCGCGCTACACTGCCCCTCCTATGGGTAGCTCCCTGAACATTCAGCTCTCTCCCGAGACGGTCCAGCTTGCCGTCAACGCCGGCATCATCCTCCTGATGGTGCATGTGATCCTCGGCGGCTGCGCGTACGCCATCCTGCTCGAGCGCAAGCTCAGCGCATGGATGCAGGACCGCATCGGCCCGAACCGTGTCGGTCCGCAGGGTCTCCTGCAGCCGCTCGCCGACGGCCTCAAGTTCATGATGAAGGAAGACTACAACCCGAAGGGCGTCGACAAGGCGCTCTTCTTCCTTGCGCCAGGCTTCATCGTGGCGCCGGCGATCATGGGCTTCGTCGTGGTGCCGTGGGCCGGTGTGATCGACCTCACCGACCTCGTGGACTGGCTCGGCGTCGCGCAGGCAGGCGCCGAGTACAAGGTCAGCCTCGCCGGCGCAAACATCAACATCGGCATCGTCTATCTCCTCGCGACCGCCGCGATCGGCGTCTACGGCGTCTCGCTCGGCGGCTGGGCCAGCAACAACAAGTGGTCGTTCCTCGGCGGCCTCCGCGCGAGCGCGCAGATGATCTCCTACGAGATCCCGATGGGCCTCGCGCTCCTCTGCGTCGTCCTCGTCGCGGGCACCTTCTCGCCGAACGCGATCATCGCGCAGCAGCTCAACGGCCAGTGGAACCTGGTGCAGCAGCCGCTCGCGGCCGTCATCTTCTATGTGTGCCTCCTCGCCGAGGCCAACCGCGCGCCGTTCGACCTCGCAGAGGCCGAAAGCGAGCTCATCGGCGGCTACCACACCGAGTACAGCTCGATGAAGTTCGCGCTGTTCTTCCTCGGCGAGTACTTCCACATCGTCACGGGCTCGGCGTTCTTCGTCCTGCTCTTCATGGGCGGCTGGTCGATCAACCCGTTCACGGGCGCCGATCTCGGCATGGAGGCCGGTCCGCTCACCGCGCTGCTCCAGTTCGCGATCGTGATGGGCAAGGTCACGCTGATGGTGTCGCTGACGATGGCGCTGCGCTGGACGCTGCCGCGCTTCCGCTTCGACCAGCTCATGCGGCTCTCGTGGGAAGGCCTGATCCCGGTCTCCCTGATGCTGCTCCTCGCCGTGTCGTTCCTCGTCTACTTCGGCAAGACCGAGTACATGTGGGCCGCCTCGATCGGCGTCGCCGTGCTCGTCTACATGATCAAGCCGATCATGGCCGCGGATGTCGAGGCCAACAAGCGCATCCGCCTCATCGGCAGCCGCTTCAGCCCGCTCTCGGACTCCGACTCGACCCTCGCGAATCGTCCGGGTGTCGCGCTGGATGACCGCGCGATCCCCGATCCGCGCCAGGGCATGATCAGCCAGCACTGATTGCGATGATCCAGTCGCTCCTCGGGTTGCTTCTGCTTGGCTTCGCCACGCGCTTCCGCGTGAACGGCGCCTACTGGTCGTGGCGCAAGGAGACGGCGTTCGGCATCGACGAATCGAAGTGGCCGAGCCCAGCGGCCCGGCGCCACGCGATGCTCGAGTACGCGCGCTGGGCGTGGCGCATGCGGAAGCATGTGGTGCCTTGAGCGGTCGCCGCTGCGGCGGCTCCCTCTGGTGCTAGGGCGTTGGACCGCCGCTTCGCGGCGCACTGTCGTGTGCGAACGGTTCAGCTAGCACTGCTTGCTTCGCAAGCATGTGGCACCCGCCCGCCTTTGGCGGCCGGCGCTTTGTGCCATTCCGACGGAACGCGCCGCCGCTCCAAAGGAGCGGCGGGTGCCACGTGCTTCCGAGCAAAGCGAGGAAGCAGTGCTAGCTGA
>CAIXEV010000702.1 GCA_903918555.1 uncultured bacterium
CGAGGGCTACGGCGCGAAGGACAGGGTGTTCGCGCGCGGCGGTTCCGCGGGCGGCCTTCTCATGGGCGCCGTCGCCAACATGGCGGGCGATCGCTACCGCGGCATGCTGCTCGCGGTGCCGTTCGTCGACGCGCTCACGACGATGCTCGACGAGACGATCCCGCTGACGACGAACGAGTGGACGCAGTGGGGCGACCCGCGCGAGAAGGCCGCGTACGACTACATCCGCTCGTACTCGCCCTACGACAACCTCGCGGCGAAGCCGTACCCCGCGATGCTGGTGACGACCGGCGTCTGGGACTCGCAGGTGCAGTACTACGAGCCCGCGAAGTATGTGGCGCGCCTGCGGCGGCTCAAGACCGACTCGAATCCGCTCCTCTTCCACATCAACCTCGAGGCGGGGCACGGCGGCCAGTCGGGCCGCTTCGAGCGGCTCAAGGAGTCGGCGCTCGTGCAGGCGTTCTTCATCGACCTTGCGGGACTCGCGCCCGCGCGGTGACGCGTTCCTTCAGCTCAGAACATGGTGCCCGGCACGTGCCGGGAGGTGCCTGGCACCTGACGGCACGTGCCTGGCACCGCGCCAAGACGATCACTGCAACCGCCGCCGCCGGTCGGCCGGCTCGCGGATTCCGCATCGCGCACGCGGTGCCCGGCACGTGCCGGGAGGTGCCAGACACCTCACGGCACGTGCTTGGTACCGTTTCGATTCCGCCGATTCGTCCGTGTTTCCATGCGATTTCCGCGCGGCGATTTGCGTTCGCCCGCGCAGGCCTGCGGCTATCCTTGCCGATAGTGAGAGCGGCAGGCGCACCCTGCCAGGAGAACGCCATGACCACCTTCGCCTCGCAGTCTGACTCGAGCACCCGCCTCGTCGCCAAGCGCGACCTCCAGAACCGCCTCTTCGCGGCGCTCTCCGCGATGTTCGCGAAGGAAGTGCCGCTCTACGACAAGGCGCTGCTCGTGAACATGGCGTGCAACAAGACGATCTGCGCCCTCCTCTCGCGGCTGCACCTCGGCTTCTCGCTTTCGCACGAGGACCTCGAGCGCACGAGCGGCGAGCGCCACGGCGCGATCCGCATCGGCCGCGCCGACGAGTACCGCTGGATCGGCCGCCTCTTCGCGTGCTTCGCGATGGAGCCGCACAACTTCTACGACATGACCTGCGTCGGCTCGAAGAGCCAGCCGATCATCGCGACGGCCTTCCGCTCGACGCTGCGCCCCGAGCACCGCGTGTTCTCGTCGGTGCTGATGACCGACTACTTCGACCCCGAGACGCGCGCGCGCATCGAGGCGCTGCTTGCGAAGCGCACCGTCTTCAGCGACCGCGCGAAGGCGCTCATCGAGAAGAGCGAGAAGCAGGGCGGGCTCGAGGCGGCCGACGCCGACGAACTGATCCGCGAGTGCACCGAGCGCATCTTCAAGTGGACGGGCAAGGCGCGCGACCACGCGCTCTACACCGAGCTCTCGGCCGCCGGCTTCAAGATCGCGGCCGACATCGCGTGCTTCCAGTCGCACCACCTCAACCACCTCACGCCGAACACCTTCTCGATCGACCTCTACACCGCGGCGATGAAGCACTGCCTCGGCGAGGTCGACGCGGCGTGGTTCCGCGCGCGCGCCGAGACCACGCTCGGCCGCCTCGTGAAGGAGGCCGACCACGACTACATGAAGCTGCACTTCAAGCATGTGCCGCTCGAGGAGATCGCGGCGTACAAGCAAGGCAGCGTCACGCCCGCCGAGGTCGCGGCGTTTGCGGCCGAACTCACGGCGACCTTCGCGCACGCCGACTACGCGCTGTCGAAGCTCAAGCACGCCGGCTTCAAGGACTTCACCGAAGGTCCGAGCGAGGACACGCCCGTCCTGCTGCGCCAGGACGCCTACAAGGCGCTCACCGAGCCCGTCCAGTTCAGCGAGGACGACGGCAGCGTGGTCGAGGCCACGCACACCGCGCGGTTCGGCGAGATCGAGGAGCGCTTCTACGCGTGCACGCCCGCGGGCCGCGCGCTGTACGACGCCTGCCTCGCCGAGGCCGACGCCGCGCGCGAGAAGGATCCGTCGCTTCCGAAGCGCGACATGGCCGCGTACGAGGCGCTCTACGCGAAGCCGTTCGCGCCGTTCGCGAAGAACCTCGACGGCCTGATCCGCCAGGGCCATGTCTACGCGCGCTACCTGCCGACCGAGAAGGGCATCGCCGCCGCGAAGTCGGGCGCCGCGCTGTCGACCGACCTCCTCGCGCTCGCGAAGGACGGGCTCGTCGAGTACGAAGGCCTGCGCTACGAGGACTTCCTCCCCGTGAGCGCCGCGGGCATCTTCGCGTCGAACCTGCAGCAGTACGGCACGAAGTCGACCGCTGCGGTGAAGCCGACCTACTCGCAGGCGCTCCTCGAGGAGATCCTCGGCAAGCGCATCATCGACTCGACCACCGTCTACGCGGGGGTCGATGCGGAGTCGAAGCTCGAGACCTACGGCAAGCTCGGGTTGCTGGCGAAGCTCCCGGCCGCCGAGCGCGCCGAGCTCGAGAAGCGCGTCGCCGCGTACCGCGCAGTCTGACCGCGCGCCATCGTCACGCTACGATGAGGATTCATGGCACGCGAGTCCCCAGCGGTCCGTATTGAGAAGTTGCTCGACGCAGGTCATGCGGAGGAGGCGCTTCGGCACTGCGACGAGTTCCTGAAGCAGTCCC
>CAIXEV010000703.1 GCA_903918555.1 uncultured bacterium
GCCCCTCGCGGGGCGGCCGACTGAGCCGTGTTGTAGGCAACCAACCTTTCGGCAGGAATGCCTAGAGCAGGGTGGATGCTCGCTTGATCGACGAATCGATCAGAAGCTGAAGGACATCTGAGCCTGGATCATCCACTGACCGTCGTCAGTGCCGTTGTCCTGGAGCCAGTTGTTGCCCGAAGCCGCGTCGCTCCAAGTCGCGCCGATGCCGTCGAAGGCATAGCCGAAGTTGAAGCCCATCTTGGCGGTGTTCTTCGCGAGGTACCAGTTGGCACCGAGCGTCATCGCCGAGAAGTCGTTGTCAGCGGCAGCGGTGTCCGCGTCGCCGAGCTCGTAGCGAGCGATGACTTCGATGTCGTCAGAGACGAACACGCCACCCTGGACGGTGAAGCCCCACGGGTTCTCACCCGCAGCGACATCATCGTTGTTGTCCCAGTAGAAGGCACCCATGATGTTCGCGCCACCGAAGTCGGCGGTCACATCAGCGGTCATGCCGAACACGTCGCCGATGGCGGCGTTGTTCGAGTCAGCCCAGTTGGCGCCGACGCCGATGAGGATGCCCATCTCCTCGCCCTTGAAGGACGAGCCGCTGTTGAACTGATCCCAGGTGCCGGAGAGCTTGAACTCGCCGCGGCCGGTGAGGGCGTACTCGTCGGACGGGCTGCCCGAGCCGAACGAGGAGTTGACCGAGTTCAGGCTGTTCACGTAGGCGACGGCGGCGCGGAACGCGTCAGCCGAGTAGCCGAACATGAGGCCCTGACCGTAGCCATCAGCGAACTTGTTGCTGACGGTCGAGTAGTCGTTGAACTGGAGGTTGCCGGCGTCGAGGCCGTACTCGCCCGAGTAGGGGAGCTTGAACTGACCAGCGGTCAGCTTGAAGCCGTTGCCGAAGTCCTTCGACACCCACGCGTCCGCGAGGACGGTGTTGGCGCCGCCGAACTCGACGTCGTTCGAGTAGCCGAAGTAGTAAGCGACCTTGTAGTTCCAGCTCGAGTCAACGAGGTTGCCCGAGAAGCTGAGACGGGTGCGCTTGTTCTCGAAGCCCCAGGACTGATCGTTCGAGCCCTGACCCTCGCGGTTGTTGAAGGTCCAGCGGATCTGCTCGAGGACGTTGACCTTCATCGAGTAGTTGCCGTCAGCCGACGACATGAAGAAGCCGCCGTCGTAGCCAGCGCCAGCGCCGCTGCCCTGAAGGCTCGAGCGGGTCTCGGCGTCAGCGAGGACGTCGGTCACGATGCCACGGATCTCGGCGGCGCGCTGCTCGGTGAGCCACGCATCGCCCTGCGACGCCTTCATCGAGGCGATCTGAGCCTTGAGATCAGCGATCTCCGAGGCGTAGTTGGTCTGGTCGGCGCCGAAAGCCACGCCACCGATGGCGAGGGTCGTACCGGCGAAGAAGCCGACGGTCTTGGTGAGACTCATGTAGAAACTCTCCGTACAGGTTATGGATCGGATTCATTCCGATCCGCGATCATCCACCCGTCCGCTCTTGCCTTGCCCACGAGAGAGGGCAAGGCCGGACGGTCATTCATGTATCGGCCGACTCTGGCCGAGACGATGAACGGGAAACTTACTCGCTGCGATTCGGTTCGTCTAGTCGGCCGCGTCCCGTGTGGGTATCTCGGCCGAATCCCGATGCAGGATTTGCGTCTAAGTCGGTTCATCATCGCGACTTAGAGCAATGTTCTGCGGGCGCGCCTCTTGCAGAATGTGAGCCCGAACTCCGACGCGCAAGATCAGCCGATCGGAGGTCCGCTCGCTGCGCCGCTCCCTGCCCTTCGAGTGCCT
The DNA here is from genome assembly GCA_903918555.1 of uncultured bacterium. Taxonomy (GTDB): domain Bacteria; phylum Planctomycetota; class Phycisphaerae; order Phycisphaerales; family SM1A02; genus QWPT01. Next base: position 1,789 of record CAIXEV010000703.1, read on the forward strand.
TCGGGGCTTCGATCGGCCGCAGGAGTCGCAGTCCGGCTCGGCTTCGGCTCGGCGGCCAGCGTGCGCTGGCTTGGCGTCAAGAACTCGAGGGCGCGCGCGATCGTGCCAACCTTCACGATCTGAGCATCGGACGCGCACTCGCCTCGCTGAGGACGCGCGGAGTCGCTGATGCGCGCGCTCGCGGGGACGAGCACGACCCGCGCACCCCGGCGCAACGACTCGTGCACGCGCTGCTCGATCTGCGGAACGGTGCGGAGTTCGCCGGTGAGCCCCACTTCACCGATCGCAACCGTGCCCTGCGGCAGCGCGCGATGCAGGAACGCGCCGGAAATCGCGAGCGCCACCGCGAGATCCGCCGCAGGCTCCGCGATCTTCAGGCCTCCAAGCGACTGCGCGAACACATCTTGGTCGGCAAGACGCAGCCCGCCGTGCTTCTCGAGCACGGCGATCAGCATGGCCAGACGCGATGCGTCGAGCCCGCTCGCACGCCGCTTGGCGCTGCCGAGAAAGCCTGTCGCGACAAGCGCGTGAATCTCGCCGAGGAGGCAGCGCGTGCCCGCCATCGTCGACACGAACGCGCAGCCCGGCGCCGCTGGGCCGCCCGTCAGCGGCACGCGCACCGACTCGACCTCTGCGAGGCCGTCGCCGCGCATCTCGAACAGCCCGATTTCCTGCGTGGAGCCGAAGCGATTCTTGACGCCGCGCACGACGCGCACGGCCGAGTGGCGATCGCCCTCGAAACTGAGGACGACATCGACGAGGTGCTCGAGCAGCTTCGGGCCGGCGAGCGCGCCTTCCTTGGTGACATGCCCGACCACCATCACCGACGCGCCCGTCGACTTCGCGAGCCCGACGAGGTCGAGACAGCAGCGGCGAAGCTGCGCGATGGAGCCTGGCGCCGCCGAAACATCGGCGCGGTGGACCAGCTGGATCGAGTCGACGAGCACGACCGTCGGCTTCGAACGCCGCGCCTGCTCGACGATGCGCGCGACATTCGTCTCGCCAAGCACGAGCAGCCGCTCGCCGAGCGCCGCAGCGCCCCCCGCCTTCACCACCGCCTCGAGTCGTTCGGCGCGCAGCCGCACCTGCTGCGGGCTTTCTTCGCTCGACGCGTAGAGCGCGGAGCCGCCGCGCGCCGCGATCGACGCAGCGGCCTGCATGAGGAGCGTGCTCTTGCCGATGCCGGGGTCGCCACCGATCAGGAGCACCGAGCCCGGGACGATGCCGCCGCCGAGCACGCGGTCGAACTCGCCGATGCCGGTCGGGATGCGAGGAACCATCGCCTCGGGCACGCTGCCGAGCGCGATGGCGCGGCCGATGCCCGACCGCGCGAGCTCGTCCGCATCGGCGCCCTCGGTGGGAGCGCCCCAGATGGGACCGGCGCCCGCCTTCGCGGCCTCGGCCTCGACGGTGAACTTCTCAAGACTGTCCCATGCGCCGCAGTCGGGGCACTTTCCCAGCCACTTCGGATGGTTTGCCCCGCACTCGCGGCAGAGGAACTCTGTGCGCGACTTTGCCATGCGCGCGAGTCTAAAGGCGTTTCGAGCCGACCCTCGATGTTCGGGAAAAGTTTGGGTGAAATCGCCCAGATTTCTGCGGGGTGGTGGGGACCGGCCCTTCGGGCCGCACTGTCGAGGCCTCGA
>CAIXEV010000704.1 GCA_903918555.1 uncultured bacterium
CGAGCGGAACCGCTTCAGCCAGGTGCGTTGCTGCTTCGCGAGTCTGCGCGACCGGATCTTGGTCGCCTCCGCCGCGTCATCGAGCTCGCGTTCGCGTGGTCGACGCTTGCCGTCGCCGACGATCGCGAGAAGCTCCTCGTAGCCGCACGCCGCGCGCGCCTGCGCGCAGAGGCCGCCGCATGCGGAGAGCTCGTCGGCGAGACGGGCGACCTCGTCGTCGAACCCCGACTCGAACATCCGCCGCACCCGGGCGTTGATCCGGCGGTTGATCGGCTCGACCGGCCAATCGAGGATCACCGTGAAGAGGTCGCTGCGGCGCGGCGCGATGCCCGCTTCGTCCCACGCGGTGCGCCGATCCGACGCGCGATCGCCCGTGGCGTGCGCGATCTCGAGCGCGCGCGTGACGCGGCGGCGGTCGTTCGGATGAAGGCGCGCCGCGGCGGCCGGGTCGCTCGCCGCGAGACGGGCGTGGAGCTCGGCGCTCGGAACCGCCTCGAGCTCGGCGCGGAAGGCGGGATCCGCGGCGGGGGCCTCGTCGAGCCCCTCGAGAAACGCGCGGATGTAGAGGTTCGTGCCGCCGACGACGATCGGAACGCGGCCGCGGCGCTGGATGTCGGCGACCGCGTCGTCCGCGCAGGCGAGCCATCGGGCGACCGTGAAGCCCTCCTCGCTCGCGTCGACGAGATCGAGGCAATGGTGGGGCACCTCCGCGCGCTCGGCCGCGGTCGGCTTCGCCGTGCCGATGTCCATGCCGCGGTACACCTGCATCGAGTCGGCGCTCACGATCTCGCCGCCGAAACGGCGCGAGAGCTCCATCGCGAGGTCGCTCTTGCCGCCGGCGGTCGGACCGAGAACGACGATCACCCGCCGCGCGGCCTCGGCCTTCGCGAGCGCATCGTCATCGCTGTGTGGCGCGTCAGGCATCGTGGCTCACGCGGCGTTGATCGCGTCATCAATCGCATCATCAATGGCATCGAGGCACACGAGGTGCTTCCCCTCGAGCACCTCGAGGCTCGCGCCGCCGCCGGTCGAAACATGCGAAAGCTTGTCGGCGAGGCCGAACTCCTCGACCGCTGCCGCGGTGTCGCCGCCACCTGCGATCGTGGTCGCGCCGGCCTTCGTCGCATCGACGACCGCCGCAGCGACCGCGCGCGTTCCGGCGTCGAACGGGGGCATCTCGAACACGCCCATCGGGCCGTTCCACACGACGGTCTTCGACGACCGGATCGCGGCGCCGAAGCGTTCGCGCGTCGCAGGGCCGATGTCGAGGCCCATCCAGCCGTCGGGGATCGCGCCCGTCACGGTCGCGGTCTCGGTACCGGCCTTGAACTCGCGGCCGCAGACATGGTCGGTCGGAAGCAGGAACTCGCAGCCCTTCGCGGCCGCCTTCGCGAGGATCTCCTTCGCGAGCTCAACGCGGTCCTCCTCGACGAGGCTCTTGCCCGTCGCCACGCCCTGCGCGCGCAGGAAGGTGTACGCCATCGCGCCGCCGACGATCAGCCGGTCGACCTTCGACATCAGGTTCTCGATCGCGAGGATCTTGTCGGACACCTTCGCGCCGCCGAGGATCGCGAGGAACGGCTTCTGCGCAGCCGCGATGCGCCCGATCAGGTACTCGAGCTCGGCGTCGAGCAGGAACCCCGACACGCACGGCGCGCCGCGCGCGCGCATCGCCATCGGCAGGGCGTGCATCGAGGCGTCGGCGCGGTGGCTGGTGCCGAACGCGTCGTTCACATAGAGGTCGCAGAGACCCGCGAGCTTCGAGGCGAAGCCCGCGTCGCCCTTCTTCTCGCCCTTCGCGAACCGCAGGTTCTCAAGCAGCACCACGCCGCCCTCGGGCATCGCGCCGATCGCGGCCCGGGCCGCGTCGTCGCTGCAATCCTGCGACGGGAATGCGACCCCGTGGGGCGCGTCCTTGCCGAGGAGCTCCGCGAGGCGCTGCGCAACCGGCGCGAGCGAGAACTCCGCTTCGAAACCCTTGCCCTCCGGGCGCCCGAGATGGCTCGCGAGAACCGCGCGTCCGCCACGGGACAGGACCGAGCGAATCGTCGGCAGGCTCGCCTTGATCCGACGGTCGTCCGTGATAACGCCGCCATCCATCGGGACATTGAAGTCCACCCGGATGAAGACCTTCTTGCCACGGACCTCCACCTGGTCGATTCGCTTCTTTCGCATGGGCGGCACTATAAGTGGAAGGCGGGGGCTCGAGGATTGTTTCTGGTCGGCTATCATCTGCCCGCGCCATTCGAGCGCCCGGAGCCCCGCATGCCTTCGTTTCTCTCACGCACCGTTCTGATCCTTGCTCTTCTCTCCGCGACCTTGGTGTCGCGCCACGCAATCGCCGCCGCAGTCCCGCAGGACGCGGAAAAGGAAAAGCGCGAGACATTCGACGCCTCGTCCCTGAAGCAGATCGCCGGCGACCCCGCCAAGTGGTCCACCCTCCGCGATGGCCGAGCGCACGTTCTCTGCTGGTTCGAGGCGGGAGACGCGGAATCCGCGTTCACGATCGGTTTCATTTCGGCGTTCGTGCGGGCGCTGCCGGCGAGCAACGTCGAGTTCGCGATCATCTCCCCCGAAAGCGAGCAGACCATGCGCGCCATGATGAACCGCCTGGCGGTGCGGAACATCGCGGTGCTGCTCGACAAGGAGAAGAAGATCGCGCCGCTCTTCAACCGGGCCAGCGGCGCGGAAGGCCGGAAGTTCACGCTTGCCATCGCCAACGGAAACGAGGTCGTCTGGCGTGGCGACGCGCGCTCGAGCGACTTCGTCCTGATTCTCTCGTTGGCTTCGGCCGGCCGATTCGACCCGAAGCTGCTCGCCCAGGCGAAGCCCATGTACGACTCTCTCAAGGAGTCGCTGCGGCTGAAGAACTATCGCGATGCGTTCCGGACATATGACAACATCATCGCGCTTGACTCCAAGGTGTTCGGCGGCATCGCGGTCGAGAAGTACCTCGTCATGATCCGCGATGCCAAGAACCCTGCGGCGGCCCGCGCCTGGGGCGAGGAGATGCTGACGAAGTACGCGTCCGATCCGCACACGCTGTCGCAGCTTGCGGATGAGATCGTGACGAACGACGAGATCAAGCAGCGCGACTACGAACTCGCGAACCGCGCGATCGACGCCATGTCGAAGCTCGTCGCGCCCCACGATGCATCGGCGCTCTCTCTGCGGGCGAGCGTCCTCGCCGCGCAGGGGCGCTACGAGGAGGCGATCGAGCTCCAGTACGAGGCGTGGATGGCGTCGGGAGAGTTCTTCAAGGCCGAGCGTCGAAAGGTGCTCGACGAGTACCGCGGCCTCGCAAAGAAGGCTGCGGCGAAGGCCAAGGCGGCCAGCCCCGGTGGGGATGCAAGCCCTGCGTCGGAAGGTGGCGCGTCGCCTGCAGAGGAGAAGACTGCTCCCGCCGTGGGAACGGGCGCCCCGAAGCCGGAGTGAGAGGCGCCTTGAGCGCCACCCGATCCGATACGCTCCGCGCATGGCCTCTCCATCCGCCAACCAGATCCAAGCGTCCCTCGGTTTCGGGGGACGCTTTGCTTCTCGCCTCGCGGCCCAGCCCGTGCTCGTTGCGCCGTCGATCCTCTCCGCCGACTTCGCGCGGCTCGGCGACGAATGCCGCGCCGCGCTCGCGGCTGGCGGCGACATCCTCCATGTCGATGTGATGGACGGCCACTTCGTGCCGAACCTCTCGATGGGGCCGGCCGTCTGTGCGTCGGTCCATCGCGCGGTTCCCGACGCGGCGCTCGATGTCCACCTCATGGTGACCGATCCCGCCGCGTACATCGAGCCGTTCGCGAAGGCGGGGGCCGCGCACATCACCTTCCACGCAGAGGTCGTGGCGGACCCGATGCCGCTCATCGCGCGGATCCATGCGCTCGGGATGTCGGCCGGCCTCGCCATCAATCCGAACACCCCCGCGGATGCGCTCTTCCCGTGGCTCGAGGCGGTCGACCTCGCGCTCGTGATGAGCGTCCACCCGGGCTTCAGCGGCCAGTCCTTCATCGCCTCGGTGCTGCCGAAGACCCGAGCCATCCGCGAGCGGGCGCGCCCGGGGCTCCGCATCCAGATGGATGGCGGCGTCGCGCCCGACAGCGCGCCGGCCTGCCGTGAACACGGGTGCGACCTGATCGTCGCGGCGAGCGCCATCTTCGGAAAGCGCGACTACGCGTCGGCGATACAATCCCTCCGTGGCTGAAACGACCTGGACACAGACCGACCTCGCCGAGGCGCCCGCCAAGAAGGGCGTCCCCGAAGGTCTTTGGATGAAGTGCCCCTCCTGCGAAGAGACTCTCTTCAAGAAGGCGGTGGAGTCAAACCTTTGGGTCTGCCCGAAGTGCCAGCACCACATGCGCATCAGCGCACGGCAGCGCGTCGATCAGTTGCTCGACCCGGGCACCTTCGAGAGCTTCGACGACGGCCTGATCGCGGTCGATCCGCTGAAGTTCGTCGACTCGAAGCCCTACCCCGCGCGCATCGCCGACACCCAGAAGAAGACCGGCGAGCGTGATGCGCTTCTCTCGGGCTTCGGCTTCGTGAAGGGTCGCCGCGTGGTCGTCGCCGTCATGGACTTCACCTTCCTCGGGGGCTCGATGGGCTCCGTGGTCGGCGAGAAGATCACCCGCGCGATCGAGCGCGGCATCGACCACGACCTGCCCGTCGTCACCGTGAGCTGCTCCGGCGGCGCGCGCATGCACGAGTCGGGCTTCTCGCTCATGCAGATGGCGAAGACGAGCGCTGCGCTCGCGCGGCTCGACGAGGCGCGCGGCCTCTTCATCTCGGTGCTCGCCGATCCGACCACTGGCGGCGTGACCGCGAGCTTCGCGATGCTTGGCGATGTCATCTTCGCCGAGCCGAGGGCGCTCATCGGCTTCGCCGGGCCGCGCGTGATCAAGCAGACGATCCGCCAGGATCTCCCCGACGGGTTCCAGACCTCCGAGTTCCTCGTCGAGGCTGGCTTCGTCGACCGCATCGTCCACCGCAAGGATCTCCGCTCGGAGATCGGCCGCGTGATCGACTATGCGGGGCGCTGAGCGCTCCTGGATTCCACCGCGCGCGACGCTGCTGCTGGCCTTCGCTTCGGCTGCGACCTTCGCGCTCTCGTTTCCGCTTTCGGAGAGCTTCGTCGGCGGTTGGCCGCTGACCTTCGCGTGGCCCGCGCTGCTCGCGGTCGCCGCGGCGACGGCGCCATCGTGGCGGGCGGTCGCGACCGCCGTCTTTCCTGCGTTCTACGCGGCATTCCTCGCGCACCAGTGGTGGATGCGCGAGATCACCGAGATCGGCATGCCGGTCCTCGTCGGCTATCTCGCGGCGTGGACGACCGTGCTCGCGCTGCTCGTGCGCTGGCTGGCCGGCCCGCGCAGGCGACGCGACGATGGCGACGCGGACGGTCGCGCGCTCGGCGCCATGCCGTTCCTCGTCGCGGTCCCGATCGCCCTCGTGTCGGTCGAGTTCCTCCGCGGCGACCTCGTCTGCTCGGGCTACGCGTGGTTCTTCGCGGCGCATCCGCTCGTCGAGTGGCCGGCGATCGCGTGGATCGCGGGCCTCGGCGGCGGCTGGCTCCTTTCCGGCATCGCGGGCTTCGTCGGCGGCGCGCTCGCCGACCTCGCGCTCGGCCCGAAGGGCATGCGCGTGGCGGCTCCCGCCTGCCTCGCTGTGCTCGCTGCGGCCATCGGCCTGCGCGCGATGCTCGCGACCGACGCGCGCGATGCCGCCGAAGGCCCCGCAGCGCGGATCCTCCTCGTCCAGACCAACCTGCCGATGTCGAACAAGCTCGGCTGGGAGCCTCAGGACCAGCTCGACGACTTCGTCGATTTCGCGAAGCTGACCTTGGACGGCGCACGCGCCGCGAAGGAGCCGGTCGACGCGATCGTCTGGCCCGAGACGATGGTGCCGGGCTTCGGCCTCGAGCCGGAATCGCTGCGAACGCTGGTCGACCGCGAGCTCTTTCCGCGCGACCGTTTCGACGAGGCGCTGCGCGACCTCTCCTCGCTCGCCAAGGCGCCGCTGATCGTCGGTTCGCCCGCGTTCATCGGCCTGCGCGTCGAGGGAAACCGCTTCGTGTGGGACAGCCAGTTCAACAGCGCCTACCTCGTCGACGCGTCGGGGAAGCGGGGGCGCACCGACAAGATCTTCCTCACGCCCTTCGGCGAGACGATGCCGATCATCTCGAACTGGGACTGGCTCGAGCGGCAGCTTCTCGCCATCGGCGCGAACGGCATGACCTTCGATCTCGACGCCGCCGCCGCGCCGCAGCGGTTCACGCTCAAGACGGCAGCGGGGGATGTGCGCGCCGGCGTCCCGATCTGCTTCGAGATCACGGCTCCGTGGGCTTCGCGGCGGATCGCGTTCGATTCCGATGGAAGAGCGGCGGATGTGCTTATCAATATCTCGAACGACGGCTGGTTCAGCCGTTCCGGCGCCGGGCGGCGGCAGCACCTCCAGGTGGCGCAGCTGCGTGCGATCGAGCTCGCGACGCCCGTCGTCCGAGCCGCGAACACCGGTATCTCGGCGTCGATCACGGCCTCCGGCAAGGTGCTCGCGACCCTGCCGGCAAACGAGGCCGGAACCCTGCTTGCGACCGTGAAGCCGGCCGCAGCCGGCCGCGGCGAACCCTATGCGGTGCTCGTCGGCGACGGGGTTGCCTGGGGCGCGCTCGGCCTCCTCGGGGTGGCGTTCATCGCGCGCCGGCGCCAGACGCGTCAAGCCCGAGATTGAACCTCCGCGCGTCCTTCGACCGATGAGGGCGGGACGGGCGGAGCCCGATCGATTCGCGCGGCACGACAGTCGTCGTCGCGCGACACTGGCACGGAGGCCTTGAATGGTGTTTCACGCGCAGATCTCGTCGTTCCGGGTTGGTCCGTTCGCGCAAGCCGCGTGCGCGCTGCTGGGCGCTTCGCTCGCCGCAGGCTGCATGCAGAATGTCGACCCAAGCGCAGCGCGCGCTGCGTTCAGCTCGAAGAATCGCTCGCTCCCGCAGAACGGCGCGAACCCCTCGACTGCGAGCGGGGCGACCTTGAACGCGGCCGCGGGTTCGTCCGCCTCTTCTGCCTCTTCCGCCTCGCCCGACGAACTCTCAACCCCGCCGGCCGGGCTCCTCGCCGCGGGTCAGCCGCCGGTGCTGCACGAGCCTGTCCTCTCCGAGTCGGAGCTCCCGCGCCGCGAGGCCGTGGCGACCGAAGCCGAGCGCTCGGGCGCGGCTTCGATCCTCCGCGCCGCATCGCGGAGCAACTGGGCCGCGCTGCGCGCGAACGCGATCGAGGCGTCGAAGTCGAGCAAGCCGCTCCTCGCCGAGCTTGCGCCGCGCGGGCTCGTCGACGAGAACCGCGGCGTCCGCTTCGTCGCCTGCATGGCGATCGGCGAGTCGCGCGACCGCGACCTCGGCGTGCTGGTGCAGCCGCTGGTGCAGGACGAAAGCGCATCGGTGCGCGCAGCCGCGATGCTCGCGCTCTCGCGCTGCGGCCACACCGTCGACCTGACGCCCATCGCCGCGATGCTCGCCGACAACGAGCCGGAGGTCCGCGCGAACGCCTACCTCGTGCTCGGCGAACTCGGCAACAGGTCCGCCGTGCCGCTCATCCGCGACTCGATCGGCCGCGGCATGAAGCTCGTGAATCCGATCCGCGCGCGGCTCGTCGATCTCACCGCTGCGGAAGCGCTCGTGAAGCTCGGCGACGATCGCGAGATCGAACCGCTGCGCGCCGCGCTCTTCGCGCCGCCGGAGCAGGCCGAGCTGACGCTTGTCGCCTGCGATGCGATTGGCCGGCTCCGTGACGAGGTGTCGCGGCCGATGCTCGAGCGCCTGCTGTCGGTGTCGGGCGACGGGCGCCGCTCGCCCGAGATCCGCATCGCCGCCGCGCGCGCCCTGATGCGCATCGGCGACGCGACCCCGGCCGCGCTCTCGATCGCCCGCGAGTACC
>CAIXEV010000705.1 GCA_903918555.1 uncultured bacterium
CCGTCACCCGAGCGATGAACTCGAGGTACTCGCTGCGGGTGTAGCCGCGGTTCATGAGCTTCAGGATGCGGTCGGAACCCGATTGTGCGGGCGCGTGGATGTAGCGGCAGATCCGCGGGCAGGCCGCCATCACATCGAGGATGTCGTCGCCGAAGTCGCGGGGATAGCTCGTCACGAAGCGCAGGCGCCGCAGGGCGGGGACCTCGTCGTGGATGCGGCGGAGGAGCTCGGCGAAGGTCGTGACCCGCTCGCCGGCCGGAATCGGCTGGCGGAAGGCGGAGAGGCCGGGACCGACCTGCGGAAGCTCGGCGCCGTCGGAGCCGACCGCCTTGCCGTGGGTATAGCGGTAGTGGTTGACCGTCTGCCGAGCAGGGTGATCTCGATCACGCCCGCGTCGACGAGGCGCTTGCACTCGTCGATGATCGAGTCCGGTGGGCGGTGGACTTCGGCGCCGCGGGTGTTCGGGACCACGCAGTAGGTGCAGAACTTGTTGCAGCCACGGGTGATACGCACATACGCCGAGCGGGTCTTTGCGCCCGGCGACGACGGGTCGAACGCCCGCGAGAGGTCGAGGAGCTCGAGGTGGTCCTCGGCGGCGGTGAGCGTCGTGGAACGGCGGGACTTGTTGCCGGCGAGGGCGATCCGCTCCTCGCGGGCGGCGCCTTCGGTGCGGCGGACATTGTCGATCAGGGCGGGGAGGCGGTCGAGCTCGCCCGGGCCGCAGAGGAGGTCGACCTGCGGGAAGCGCCGCAGCATGTCGGCGCCGTCGCGCTCGGCCATGCAGCCGAGCACGCCGAGGATGACATGCTCGCCCGCCTTCTTTCGGAGGCCGACGAGTCCTAGGCGCGAATAGGCCTTGTTTTCAGCCTGTTCCCGCACCGAGCAGGTGTTGTAGAGCACGATGTCCGCCCGCGCGGAGTCCTCGATGAAGCGGTAGCCAAGGCTGCGCAGGTGGCCGCGGACAAGCTCGCTGTCGAGCTCGTTCATCTGGCACCCGAAGGTCTCGAGGTAGACGGTCGGTCCATTCGACATCGGATCGACAGGGTAGCCGAGGTCGGCGTCCGCCGACTTCTCCATCGCAGTGTCGAAAAATGCCGATAATCGGTTCCATGCTTCGGATGTCGCACGGTGTCGTTCTCTGCGCGTTGACGCTCCTCGTGATCGGGGTCGTCATGGTCAACTCGGCCGGTCTGTCCGTGCCGCCAGACCCCGCGCTTGTCCAGAGCGGCGCGCTGACCGAGGCGCAGTTCGCGAAGCTGCAGGCCGCGTATCGCCCGATCTCGTTCGACCAGGTCTTCTTCGGAAGGACCACGATCCTCGCGGCGCTCTCGCTTCTCGCGATGCTCATCGCGTCGCGCATCGATGTCGAGTGGCTCTACAGGCTGCGCGGCGTGTTCTCGCCCGTGCCGTGGATCCTCGGGCTTTCGGTGGTCACGCTCATCCTCGTCCATGTGCCCGGCATCGGCCGCGAGGTGAACAACAGCTCGCGCTGGATCGGTCCACCGAGCTACGGCTTCCAGCCGAGCGAGCTCGCGAAGTGGGGCATGCTGATCGTGGCCGCGTGGTTCTGCGTGCGGCACGGCGATCGCCTGCGTTCGTTGAAGAAGGGCTTTCTTCCTGCGCTCGGCGTGGTGGTCGTGATCTGCGCGCTGATCGGCAAGGAGGATCTCGGCACCGCGGCGCTCGTCTTCGCGAGCTGCACGCTGGTGCTCCTGATCGGCGGGCTGCGCTGGCAGTTCGTCGCGATGCTGATCCCGCTCGGCGGGCTGATGGCGTGGGGCGCGATCCTCACGAGCCCGTACCGCGTGAACCGTCTGCTCGCGTGGCGCGATCCGTGGC
>CAIXEV010000706.1 GCA_903918555.1 uncultured bacterium
GCCATGACCTCGAGGCGGAGCGTGGTCTCGATGATCTCCTCGTCGGTGCCGTCGACCGCCATGCGGAGGCCCTTGGAGAGGAACGGGTCCTCGATCTTCTCGATCTCGTTCTCGAGCGCGAGGATGCCGTCGCGGCGCGCCTTGTCGGAGAGCGTGCTCATGAGCTTGACCGTCTCGATGGCGGACAGGCCCTTGTGGAACAGGAAGCAGCGGATGTAGCCGGGCACGCACTTCAGGCTCTCCATGGGCATGGCCATGAGGAGCACCGAGATGGTTCCACCGAACACCATGATGATGCCCTTCTCCGAGTAGAACATGGAGAACTGGCCATGCGACGCCATCCAGCCCACGAGCACGCAGGCGATGACTCCGATGATGGATCCGATGACACTTGCCTTGTCCATCTCTCTGCCTCCGGGCGGACGACGCCGCCGACGAGCCGCGCGCACACCCCGTGGGTGATCCCATGGGTGGGCGAACGGACCCGAAGGCGCATCGGCCGTCGCGGCGGGCGGCATCGGTTCCATCCACGCGTTCCGTGCGGTTTGGGGTGGTCTGTAGGGTTTCGGGGGCGTCGGCGGCCAGGCTCGGCATTCTCGGACGGCGGCGAGGCGGGTTTGTGCCTATCCTCGCGCCTCTGACGCCTATGGACGACTCACCCTCCAGCAATTCCGCGCGGCCGCTTGCCGTGGTCACCGAGCATCTCGCAGACGAGGCCGCTGAGTGGCTCGGGCAGCGTTGCGAGGTCCTCAGGGCGGGTGTGACCGATCCGCAGTTCGCCGAGGCCGCGCCGGCCATCGAGGCGCTCGTCGTGCGCACCTACACGCACGTCGATGACAAGCTGCTCGCCTGCCTGCCACGGCTCAAGGTCGTGGGACGCGCGGGCGTGGGCATCGACAACATCGATGTCGCCGCGTGCCGCGCCCGCGGCGTGCGCGTGGTGTCGACGCCCGACGCAAACACGCAGGCGGTGGTCGAGTACGTCGTGTGCCTCCTCTGCGATGCGCTGCGGCCGCGGCTCTTCCTCGACGAGGCGGTGTCCAAGCAGGAGTGGGACGAACTCCGCCAGGATGTGGTCGGGCTGTGGCAGATGGACGAGCTCGTGCTCGGCATCCTCGGCCTCGGACGGATCGGCAAGCGCGTGGCCGAGGTCGCGCGCGCGATCGGCTTCACGGTGGTCTACCACGACATCGCCGAGATCGCGCCCGAACGGCGCAACGGCGCGGAGCCCGTGAGCGTGACGCGGCTGTTCGCCGAGTGCGATGTGATCAGCGTGCACGTCGACGGCCGCACGGAGAACAAGCGATTCGTCGGCCGCGAGCTGATCTCGCTCATGCGGCCCGACGCGATCCTCATCAACACCTCGCGCGGCTGCGTGATCGACACCCATGCGCTCGCCGACTGGCTGCGCGTCAACCCCGCCGCCGCTGCGCTCCTCGACGTGCACGAGCCCGAGCCGATCACCGACGCCAACCCCCTGCTGCCGCTCCCGAACGCGCATCTCGCGCCGCACCTCGCCAGCCGAACGATGACCGCCATGGACAACATGAGCTGGGTCGTGCGCGACGTCGTCGCGGTCCTCGAGGGCCGCACGCCGAAGTGGCCCGTGTGAACGAGTCGAGAGCGCTCACCGCCGCGTGCCGAGCCCTGCGTTCGCGCCCAACTCCTCGGCGATACGAAGCAGTTGGTTGTACTTCGCGTTGCGGTCCGAGCGGCACGGGGCGCCGGTCTTGATCTGGCCGCAGTTCGTCGCGACGGCGATGTCGGCGATGGTCGAGTCCTCGGTCTCGCCCGAGCGGTGCGAGAGGATCGCGCGGTAGCCCGAGCGGTGCGCGAGGTTGACCGCCGCGAAGGTCTCGCTGAGCGTGCCGATCTGGTTCACCTTGACCAGGATCGCGTTGCCGCACTTCTCGGCGATGCCCTTGGCGAGGAACTTGGGATTGGTGACGAAGAGGTCGTCTCCGACGAGCTGCACTTTGCCGCCGAGCTTGTCGGTGAGCTTGCGCCAGCCTGCCCAGTCGTCCTCGGCAAGTCCGTCCTCGATCGAGTGGATCGGGTACTTGGCGCACCAGGATGCCCACAGATCGATGATCTCGTCGCTGGTGGCGACATGGTCGGGCCGCGACTTGAAGTAGCGGTAGCCCGTCTTGCCGACGGCCTTGGCCTCGTTGGACAGCTCGCTCATGGCGGGATCCAGCGCGATGAACACCTGCTCGCCCAGCTTGTAGCCCGACTTCTCGACGGCGATCGCGATGAGTTCGAGCGCCTCCTCGTTCGACTTGAGGTTCGGCGCGAAGCCGCCCTCGTCGCCGACGGCGGTCGAGAGGTGCTTGTCGTGCAGGACCTTCTTGAGCCCGTGGTAGCACTCGACGCCACAGCGGAGCGCGTCCTCGAAGGTGTCGAATCCCCACGGCTGGATCATGAACTCCTGCATGTCGACCGTCGAGTCGGCGTGCTTGCCGCCGTTGAGGATGTTCATCATCGGCACGGGCAGCGTCTTGGCCGCCACGCCGCCGAGGTAGCGGTAGAGCGGCTGGCGCGTGGCCGCCGCGGCCGCGTGCGCGACCGCCATCGACACCGCGAGCGTTGCGTTCGCGCCGAGGCGCGACTTGTTCTCGGTGCCGTCGAGCTCGAGGAGGACCGTGTCGATCCCCTCCTGGTCGGTCGCGTCGAGGCCGAACACGGCCGGCGCGATCTCGTCGTTCACATGGTCGACCGCCTTCGTGACGCCCTTGCCGAGCCAGCGGCTCTTGTCGCCGTCGCGCAGCTCGACCGCCTCGTGCTCGCCCGTCGACGCGCCCGAGGGCACCGCCGCGCGGCCGCCCATGCCGTTCTCAAGCACGACCTCGGCCTCGAGGGTCGGGTTGCCGCGGGAATCAAGGATCTGGCGTGCGTGGACGGACTCGATGGCGAAGGTCGACATGGCGGGGCTCCGGTTGCTCGCTGGTGCGAGGGCTCGGAGTCTACCCGCCATGCCTCGTCACGGGCAGGCGCCCCACGCCGAGAGAACCGTGGCGAGGTCGAAGGCGTCGACCGCGCCGCTCTGGTCGAGATCGGCGCCGCAACCCGCGCTGCACGGTCCCCACGCCGCGAACAGCGCTGCGAGATCGGCCGCGTCGACCGCGCCGCTTCCGTCGATGTCACCGACACAGCCGCCGCCGCACGGATCGACGATGCCGATGTGCGAGCCCGGGCCGTTGCTGCGGGCACCGATCGCGCCCACGATGTGCAGCGACCGCGTGCCGTCCAGCTCGAGGTCGGCCACGATCGCGGGCGCGGAGATCGCGTCGAGATTCGTGGCGACCGTCTCCCAGGCGAAGCTCTCGAAGCGATGGATCGAAGACCTGTTGAAACCGAACGGATTCTCGTTCACGAGGTGCAGCGTCTCAGCTCCGTCGCCGTCGTCGTCGAATCGCACGAGCGAGCCGCCGGCCTGGTACGGCCCGTCGCTCGAGACCGGCCCGAACGAAGCCCACCCGCCCGACTCAAGCCGCTGCACCCAGCCGACCGAGCTGCCGACGAGCATCTGACCGAACGAGAAGAGCGAGGGCGTGCCGTCGCCGTCGTGGTCGAAGACCTGCAGACGGAACACATGCCCCTCCGTGATCGTGCCGAGGTTCGACCACGATGTGCCGTTGAACTTGCGCACGCGCTGGAAGAAGGTGTTTGGAGAATTGTTGCCCATCGCCACGATAAGGCTCGGCGTGCCGTTGCCATCGTCATCGAACGCAACGATCGAGTTGACCGACTGACCTTGCCCCGGGTTGACGTTCGTCCATGCGGAACCATTCCAGCCCGCGAGCCTGCTGTTCGCAGCCCCTGCGATCTCGGTGAAGTACCCGCCCGCGAAGAGCGTCGGCTGGCCGTTGCCATCGTGATCGACCGCCGCAAGCGTCACCACGAAACCGTTGAAACTTCCGCCGAGCTGCGTCCATGTGCCGCCACCCTTCGACGGGTTGTAGACGGCGATCGTGCGGGCGGTCCAGCTTGGGGCGTAGGGCAGCCCCGTGTCGCCAGCCGCGTAGAGCGACTTCACGCCGTCGCCATCGAGATCGGCGACAAGCAGCGCCTCGACGGCCTCGCCCCACGGGTTTGCGATTCCGGTCCACGAGGCGCCGTCGAACGCGGCGAGCCGCGGCACCGGCACGCCGCCCGCCTGCGTGAAGACGCCACCGACGATGAGCGACTCGCGTCCGTCGCCATCGTGGTCGAACAGGACAGCCGAACTTGCCTCGGCGTTGAGCCCGCGGGTCGCAGCCATCAAACCGACGGCGCTCCATGCGGTGCCGTCGTACGACGCCACGCGGCCCACGGCCGTGCCGCCCGCGCGCACGAAGTTTCCGACGCAGATGAGTTCCGCTGCGCCATCGGCGTCGAGATCGTGTCCGAACAGCCCGCGGTAGGCACCGAGGTTCGACCCCGGGAACCCCCCGCCTGCGTCGACCCACGCCTTGCCGTTCCATCGCGCGAGGTTCGCGACCGTGACTCCGCCGACGAGGTCGAAGAACCCCGTCGCGAAGAGCGTGGGGCCCGCACCATCGCCGAGGTCGACCGACGCGACGCGCTGCACGGCCGCAGCGAGGTTCGTGGGCGACTGCGTTCGGAAGAAGGTGCCTCCGACAGCGTTCCACGAGCTTCCATCGAACGCGACCACCTGCGAACCGCTGGTCGCACCTGACGAGAGGAGCCCGCCAACCACCAGCTCGGCGGCGCCGTCGCCATTGGTGTCGGCGGAGCACATCGAGTAGACGCCTTGCGAGATCACCGCAGGCAGCGCGCCCGTGCCGACCGACGACCAGGTGAAGCCGTCCCAGCGCGCGATTCCGCTTGCGATGGTGGATCCGCCCGCGCTCACGCTGACAGTCGCGAAGAGTTCCCTGCGTCCGTTGCCATCCGAGTCATGCGCGACAAGCGAAACCACACTGGTCGTGGACGGTGACGCTGGCAAGATCGCGTTCTCAGGCGACAGCGACACCCAGCCCGAGGGCGTCCAGCGGAGAATCACCTGCGCGGCGTCTGGCGCGTTTCGCTGCGAAGCGATGAAGCTCGGAATCCCGTCGCCATCCGCGTCGATCACGACGGCGTCGCCGAGCCGCTGGTTCACGGCGTGCCCGACCCACGATGCGCCGTTCCACTCGAGCATGCCGTAGAGCGGCCCGCTTGGCTCGAGACGAAGCGCTCCAAGCACGAGGAACGACGGCGTGCCGTCGCCATCGAGGTCGAACCGCTCGAGCTTCGCGACCGTTCCGGTGAACGAAGTCCCGAACTGCTGCCACCGGCCGTTCACGAGCTGCACGAGTCCCGTGAAGCTCGTGCCCGACGCGGCACCAGAGCCAGCGACGAACAGCGACGGAACCCCGTCGCCGTCGTGGTCGATCGACGCAGAACCGGTCGGAAGCGTGTCGAAGCCGATCGGTAGCTCGAGCCCGCTGCGCCAGCCGAGAGACGGGCAGTCTGCCTGCGCCGCCGCCGCGAGCCCAAGGACGGTTGCTCCGATCACGATGGAGATGGAGATGGAGTGAGGAATCTTCATGCGCGTTGATACGCAGGATGACGGATGCCATCGCGCAAAGCAAGCCGCGCGCCAAAGATTGTTGACCAATTGGACACTTGGCCCCGAATTCAGGGCTGCTTCCCGGCGCCAGCACGGCCCCTGCCGCTTACGCGTACGAGTGCAGGCCCGTGATCACGAAGTTGATCACGATCCAGTTGAAGAGCATGACCGCCGCCCCGATGAGCGCGAGCCACGCCGTCCACATGCCCTTGTCCTTCACCTTGAGGCGCACATGGACGAGGAGGAGGAACACGATGAAGGTGTTCAGCGCGAACACTTCCTTCGGGTCCCAGCCCCACGGACGGCCCCAGGAGTGGTCGGCCCAGATCGCGCCCATGACGATGCCCGCCCACAGGAGGACGAACGAGATCTCCATGAGCACCATCGTCACGCCGTCGAGCACCTCGCCGAAACTCGCGCGGCCATCGACCATGCGCTGCTCGCCGTGCGGGCCCGTCACGATCAGGCTCGCGGCGCCGCCGACCTTCGCGTACGCAGGCGCGCCGCCGAACCAGCGGTGCACGATGTAGATCGCGGCCGACACGGCGGCCA
>CAIXEV010000707.1 GCA_903918555.1 uncultured bacterium
CGTGACTGGCACCTCAATACATCTCTACACTCAAGACCCGCATGGCAACTTTTTTCCCGAGCGTCCCCTACGAGATCCGCGGCGAAGGCGAGGAGCGCGCGTCCAACGAGCCCGAGCTCGTCATGCGCAAGTGCCTCGAGGACGCCCTCGCCGACAGACCGTGGATCGTCGTCCAGAACCTGCTCGTGCAAGACCCCGACAAGGTGGGCACGCGCGAGCTCGACTTCGTCGTCATCGATCCCGACCGCGGCCTCGTCACCATCGAGGTCAAGGGCGGCGAGTGCGGCTTCGACGCTAGCCACGGCTGGCACCGCGTCGTGCGCGACGAGCGGCGCGCGCTCGACCGCGACGCGTCGTCGCAGGCGATCAGCTCGACGCGCGCGCTCGTCCGCGCGCTCGCCTTCCACGGCAGCCACGACGATCGCCACCCGCCCTACCTGCACGGCTGGTTCCTCGCGCTCGTCGACACCCATGTCGACTTCAGCACGATCCCGATCAGCGCGCGGCACCATGTGATCGGCGCAGCCCAATGCCGCAATCCAGTCAAGCTGCTGCGTGATCTCGAGGACATGTTCTCCGCGCTTGCCGCCAGGTACCCCGAGGTCCCGGTCGGGGCCGCGTCGCCGATGCGGCGCATCGTCGACCGTCACATCCTGCCGACGATGAAGTCGGCGCTCTATGTGCGCGACGAGATCATGAACGCGCGCGTCGTCGAGCATGATGTGATGCGCCCCGTGCGCGGGATCGTCGACGCGACCTACCGCCTCGACCGCGTGCAGATCGAGGGTTTCGCCGGGACAGGCAAGACCTACGCCGCGCTCTACCGCGCGCGCCGCGAGATCGCCGAGGGCCGGCGCACGCTCGTCACCTGCTTCAACGAGCCGCTCGCGACCGTGCTCGGCCGCGCCTGCCGCGCGCGCGCCGTCGATAACGCGACGCCGCTGCGCGCGATCCGCGCCGACACCGTCGTGGTCGCGAACCTCCACGCGCTCGCCGAGAGCGTCACGAACAGCCTCGGCCGCACGCCGCCGTCGTCGCTCGCGCCGAACGACCGCTACGCCGCGATGATCGCCACGCTCGCCGCCGCGGCGCGCGCGGGCGAGCTCGGGTCGTTCGACTCGATCGTGATCGACGAAGGCCAGGACTTCACGCCCGCGATGCTCGATGCGCTCGACGCGCTCGCCGGGCCGCACGCGCGCATCGCGTTCTTCCACGACCCGAACCAGGCGATCTACCATCGCGCCGATCTGGCCGAGATCGAGCGCCGCTTCGGCCGGCCGCTCGTCCTGCGCGAGAATCTGCGCAACTCGGTGTCGATCACCGACTTCCTCCGCTCGCTCGACCCCGCGCGGCTCGAGGGGATCGAGGCGCCCCCCTCGGTGCGCGAGGGGCAGCCGGTCGTGGTCGCCGAATTCGCGCCCGACGACGCGGCGGGTCAGCGCAAGGCCGTGCATCGGATCGTCAAGCACCTCGTCGACGCCGAGGGCGTGCGGCCCGAGGATGTGATGATTCTCTCGCCATTCCGCCGCGACCGCGGCTGCCTCGCGGGCGAGGAGACCGTCGCGGGCTTCATGCTCGTGAACCTCGCCGATTCGTTCGAGCTCGACGGCGGCGATGTGCCCGCGATCCGCTGGGAGACGCTGCACCGGTTCAAGGGCCTCGAGGCCCCCGCCGTCATCCTTCACGATGTCCGCGGCGCCGCGGAGAACGTGTCCTACGAGGCGATCCTCACCGCGGCGAGCCGCGCGCAGCACGCGCTCTACATCCTGCGCTCGACCGACTACGCGGGCCCCGCCGCGCTTCCCGTGCAAGGCGAACTCCCCTGAACGCCGATGGATACCGCATGATCGACCCCGACTGGATCAAGCGCGGCCTCGACGCGGCGATCGAGATGGCCGAGAAGGGCTGGCGCGAGGGCGGCATCCCGATCGGAAGCTCGCTCCTCGACGCGCGCGGGCAGATCGTCGCGGCGGGGCACAACCAGCGCGTGCAGTCGGGCGACCCGACGGCGCATGCGGAGGTCGACTGCGTCCGCCGCGCGGGGCGCCGCCGCGACTGGCGCTCGCTCACGCTCGTCTCGACGCTTTCGCCGTGCCCGATGTGCTCGGGCACCGCGATCCTCTTCAAGATTCCGCGCGTCGTGATCGGCGAGAACCGCACCTTCATGGGCGCGGAGGACTGGATGCGCCACGAGGGCATCGCGCTCGAGGTCGTCGACGACCCGCGCTGCGTCGCGCTGATGGAGCGCATGAAGCGCGAGAAGCCCGATCTCTGGGCCGAGGACATCGGCGAATGAGCGCGGCGCGGCCGCTCATCCTCGTCACCTGCTTCGAGCCGTTCGGCGGAAGCCATGTCAATCCGACGATGGCGATCGTGCGCCTGCTCGAGTCGATGCCGTGCGGGCGCGGCGCGCGCACCTTCGCGGCGCTGCCGGTCGTCGGCGGCACCGATGCGGGCAGCGCGTGGGCAACGATCGCGCCGCTGATCGAGTCCCTCGCGCCGGACGCCGTCGTGGCGCTTGGAGAGAGTGCGAAGGCCGACGCGATCACCTTCGAGCGCGTCGCCGTCAACCTGCGCGACAGCCGCATTCCCGACAACGCCGGCGTGCTGGTGGTCGACGAGCCCGTGATCGATGGCGGCGACGATGCGATCTTCACGACGCTGCCGGTGCGGGAACTCGCGCAGGCGTGCATCGACGCCGGCGTGCCGTCGACCCTCTCGCTCTCGGCCGGGAGTTTCCTCTGCAACGAGGTCATGTACCGCCTGCTCGCCGACGAGCGTGTCGGCCGCGCGGGATTCATACATGTTCCCAAGCTCCCCGAGCAGTCGTATGCGCGCGGCGGCCCGATGATGGAAGCGCGGATCGCGGCGGCCGGCGTGCACGCGGCGCTCGAGGCGCTTGCGGCGATGATCGAACCCCGCGCGCATGCGGGCGGACGCAACAACAGGAGCTGATCGATGAGCTGCATTGGCGCGGTCGTGCGCATTCCCCTCGGCGTGATCCTCGGCTTCATCGTGATGATGGGAGTCCTGTTCGCGGGTCTCTCCGCGGTCATGATCTTCGCGGGAACGCCTTTCTGCTTCGCGGACGACTCATTGGGCGGCTCAGCAGTACGCTCATGGGTCGCCTCGGAGAAGTTCTGCGCCGCGATCCTCGGCGTGATGGCGGTCGGCGCGTTCTTCGGCGGCTTCGCAGCAATGCGGATCGGCGGGACCGCGGCGATCGTGTTCCTAACGCTTCTGTTCGGCGCGCTCGGCACACTCACGGCGATGGGCAAGCTCCAAGAGCCCGACGCGATCCGCTTCAAGGACCGGCCAACGGAACGGCCCGAGCATCTCGGCCCGATGCAGGCCGCGCAGTGGAGCGAAACGCCCGACTGGTGCGAGTGGGGCAAGACCGGCGCAGGACTCGCGGGAATCGCGATCGGCGCCGCCGTCGGCAAGGGACCGCCACGCGCCGCGAAGCGTCTGAAGCCGAAGGACTGACGCGCCGACGCGCGCTTGCAGGAATTGGAAAGTGAGACGGCGACTGTCGAAGCAGCCGCGTTTGTCAACGGGTGGATGAAAGCCAAGTTCAAAAACCACGTGCGAGAAAACAAGGGCGAACGGCACGTGCCGTGCAGTACCTGGCACTGCGTGGCACATGCCTGGCACCTTTCCATCGAAGCCGTAAAGTCATGTGGGAAAGATACTTGCGCACCCTGGCGCATGTGCACGGCACGTGCCGTGCTGTGCCTGACACAGAACGGCACGTACCGTGCACCCGTCTTGGAAGTGCGAGATGACAAGGGCAAATGACAAGGGCGAACGGCACGTGCCGTGCAGTACCTGGCACTGCGTGGCACGTGCCTGGCACCTTTCCATCGAAGCCGTAAAGTCATGTGGGAAAGATACTTGCGCACCCTGGCGTATGTGCACGGCACGTGCCGTGCTGTGCCTGACACAGAACGGCACGTACCGTGCACCCGTCTTGGGACGTTCCGTGCACC
>CAIXEV010000708.1 GCA_903918555.1 uncultured bacterium
CTCAAGGTGATCGCAGAGGGCATCGAGACGAGCGACCAGCTGCTCCAGCTCCAGGCGCTCGGCTGCCCGTGCGGCCAGGGCTTCCTGCTCGCGAAGCCGATGGAGCCGACCGAGGTTCCGGCCCTGCTGAAGCAAGATGGCGACGAGCGGCTGAACACCATCCGGTCGCTCAAGCCCCGCGATGTGGCGTGAGTTCCGCCGGCCAGGTTCCGTCTGACGGCGTCACGCATCAGGGGTTGCAGTAGTCGCACACCGCCGGATCGGCGGACTCCGCGGCGTCGCGGAGCGGGCGCTCCTCGCGGTGCTCGCAGCGCACGCAGCCGAACTCCTCGGCGACCGGCTGGCGCGTGGGTGCGCCGCAGTCGCGGCACGGCAGGCCGGGCACCTGCCCAACGGCGCCGAAGCCGGGCAGGCCGCACGCAGGGCACGCGCACTTCATCCGCGCCACGAGATCGCGACCGGCCTCGCCGATCGAGGCCATGCGCGTCGGATTGAGGTGGGCGCGGAGCTCGCTCTCGACGAACACGACGCCGCCCGTCGCGTGGCGAACGGCCTTCTCGAAGGCCTTCTCGAAGGCCGTCTCGAAGGCCTTCTCGAGGGCCGCCTGCGTGTTGATCCCCTTCACGACGCGCGGATCGCGCTCGTCGTTCGGGCGCAGGACAAGCCCGTGCTCGGGGAAGCCGGCGCGCGCGGCAAAGGCCACAAGCTCCGCCAGCGTGGCGACCGACCCGTGCAGGTGGCGCCCCGCTGCGCCCGCGCGGCCGATGATCTCGATGCCCCGCGCGCGGTCGACCAGCACGAGCGCCTCGATGTTCCACGAGCCGAGGCCGAACGGGCCCGGCACGAACGCGCCTTCGCTCCCGAGCCCGATGTCGGCGCCCGAGAGTTCGATCGCGATCTCGGCCTTCCGCCGCGCGGCCTCGAGCTGGGTGCCCGCACGATCGACTTCGCGCGTGAAGGTGCCGAGCGTGTCGGTGTCGAACCCTTCCGCGACGACGAGCTGCGCGCCAAGGCCCGACGCAAACAGCGGCGCGAGCACCCGCTCCTTCCCGTGCTGGGTGAGGAGCGCGATGCGCGCGCCGCGATAGAGTTGTTCAGCCGAAGACTCGCCCATCGTGGGCGGGACGATAGCCGCGCGCGATCAGCGACGACGGCGGCGGGCGCCGAGCGCGCCCAGACCGAGCAGCGCGAGCGCGCCCGGCGACGGGACCACGCCCATCGTGACGCTGACATCGTCGAGGAAGGTCGTGCGGTCGTCCACGCCGGTGATGTTGCCGTTGGCGTCGTAGATGTAGGGGCTCAGGCTGTTGAAGCTGAGCGTGTAGGTCAGCCCGGCCTGGAGGGTCACCGTCGCGCCGAAGCGCTCGAACCAAGTCTGCTTGCCGGCGAGCGTCCCCCAGCCGTTGCCCGCAGGGCTCGAGTACGAGTTGCCGCCGGCGACGACGCTGGTGTAGTTACCGACATTCTGCACGCCGCCAAGCGAATCGGTCAGCGTCACCGAGTAGTTGTTCTCGCGGCCGAACCAGTCGTGCTCGCGCCACGACGCGCGGTTGGCGTCGAACCACGACACGGTGGCTGCGCCGCTCTCGGTCGCCGTGAAGCTCTGCGACATCGTCTGGCGGTCCTTGATGATGCCGAACACATCGCCCGACTTCGCCCACTTCCAGCCCGCCGCGAAGTCCTCGGTGCGCGCGATCGCGCCACCCGACCACGCGCCGTTGAAGTTGCCCTGCCACGAGCTCCAGCCCCAGTTCGAGCCGCCCCACGAGGCGCCCCACTTCGAGCCGTCGGTCTGGAGGGCGAATGGATTGTTCTGGAGCACCGCCTGGTTCTCGAAGCCGCCGTCGACGAGCAGGTTTGCGTCGGCCGACGCGACGATCGAACCGCAGAGCGCGAGAACGGAGAGGGAAACTCGGGTTGAGGGAAGCATGCGTGATCTCCAGTTGTGACAGACTGCCGAAAGTGGCAACGCGATCAAGGCAAGCCGCTCCAGCGCATGGAGCAACCGCCGCGTTCTCTCGTGCCTTTCAATGACTCTGCCCTCGAAGCGCGACAAGTCGCCCCTCCCTGTCAGGGTTCAGCCGTACTTCACCGAATTGGGTGGAGCCACGCCCCATGTGGGGCTTGTGGGGGCGGGTGCGAGAACTGTTCCACGCCAGTTTCGTAAGGCAAACGCCCCATCGCGGGCGTGTTCTCAGCCTCAAGCTCGGCCGCGGGTCTCCGTCGTCGCGCGCTCGGCCAGCGCGATCGCGCCGCAGACACCGGCATCGTCGCCGAGCCTCGGAGGCACGATGAACGAGTCCGCTCCATCTGCTTCGAGCGCCGGCGACGCGATGTAACCGTTCAGCACCGCGCGATGGTGGCGTCGAAGCCGCGCGAAGAACTCCACCTCGCCGAGCCGACCGCCCTTCCGCACGCTGCCGCCGACGACGATGCGCCGCGGCGAAAGCACATAGGTGATGGTCGCGAGCGCGTGCGCCATCGAACGGATGGCGAGATCCCACGCCGGGTCGTCGGGCGCGAGTTCCTCGGCGGACTTTCCCGTCCGCGCCCGGAACGACGGACCCGCGCAGAGGCCCTCCCAGCAGCGGCCGTGGATCTTGCACGCGCCCGCGAAGGTGTCGCCATCGATCTGCGGCATCGGCATGTGACCCATCTCGGGATGCACGAGTCCGTGCACGGGGCGACCGCGGACGACCGCGCCGCCACCGATCCCGGTGCCCACGGTGATGTAGACGAAGTCGTCGAGCCCGACCGCGGCGCCCCAACGCCCCTCGCCGAGCGCGGCGCCGTTCACATCGGTGTCGAAGCCGAGCGGGAGACCGGGGAACGCGTGGCGCAGCGGACCGAGGATGTCGGTGTTGCGCCAGCCGGGCTTCGGCGTCGTGGTGATGAAGCCGTAGGTCGGCGAGCGCTCATCGAGGTCGAGCGGTCCGAACGACGCGACGCCGAGCCCGGCGAGCGCGCCGTGGCGGCGCTCGGCGCTCTTGAACCAGTCGACCACCTGCGCGAGCAGCACCTGCGGGTCGTCGCCCGTCGCGAACTGCA
>CAIXEV010000709.1 GCA_903918555.1 uncultured bacterium
CCCGCGTCAACATCGGGGTCGAGCGCTGGGTGAAGAGGCAACTGGGCGAATAGGCGCGGCTTGCGCTGCCGTATCCTGCGCGCATGCCACCCACGATTCGGCCCATCGAACCGCGAGACCTTTCGGAGATCCGCGCAGAGCTCGAGAAGCATTGGGGCTCGACCGAGATCTGGTCGCTGGGCCACCGCCACCTGGCCGATGCCCTGCCCGGCTTCGTCGCCGAGGCGGATGGCGCGTTTGCCGGCCTCGTCACCCTGCATGTCGACCCCGGAAACTGGCAGTGCGAGGTGATCACGCTCAGTAGCCGAGGCAAGTCCGCGGGCACCGGCGCCGCGTTGCTGGCGGCGGCGGAGCGCCATGCGCGCGAACGCGGCTGTCGGCGGATCTACCTCACGACGACCAACGACAACACGAACGCCATGCGCTTCTACCAGCGCCATGGCTGGCGGATGGCCCAGCTGCACGCCGGCATCGTCGACCGCGTGCGCACGCTGCTGCCCGAACTGCCGCTGACGGGCTTCGACGGGATCCAGATCCGGGACGAGATCGAGTTCGAGCGGTGGCTCGTCGACGCTCCGCGATAGACGCGGCCAAAGCGGGACGCGCGCTCGCGCCGAGCGTGACCGTCGTGGTTGCGCTGCGAAAGATTGTTCGCGATACTCTCGTCGAGGTTGACGCCGCGAGGCCTCGCCTCAGCTCATCTCGAGAATCGTCGGCGAACGCGTCGAAAGCCTTCGGACACGCAAGGCCCCAATCGGAGATCGATCCATGCTGAACTCTGCCGTCGTGAGCGCGTGGCTCTGGGTGCATGTCGGCGTGCTGCTCGCCCGGGTGGGCTACGCAGCGTGCGGGCACGCGCTGTTTCCGCGTCTGGTCGAAGACGGGCGGGTCCGCCTCGAGCTCCGGCCCGTCCGAACGCTTCTCGTTGGTCTTGCGATCTCGCTTCCGTGGGTGGGGCTTGGGATCGCGCTTGCGAGCGCACCGAACGGCGCGCTGAAGTTCGCCGGCGTCCTCCTCGGCCTTGCGTGGCTGTCGCTTGCGCTCGTCGGGGTCTCGTCGATCGCGCTTCGCGTCGGCGCCCGTGGCGAGGCCGCGCCCGTGCGCTGGACCCATGTGGCGCGCGGCGCGGGCTTCGTTGGCTTTACCTGGATGCTTCCGATCCTCGGCTGGTTCGTCGTGCTGCCGCTGACGCTCGCGTGCGGCGTCGGTTGTCTCGTCGGCAGTCTGGTGGGCCGTTCGCCGCTTCCACGTGCGAGCGGGCCGACGCCCCCGCTGCCCGCTGTCTGAATTGGCTTGACCGCAGCCGCTTCGAGCGAGTTCCTTCGTGACGACCCACACGCGCCGAACCTTTCTGCGAACGGCAGGCACCTTCGGTGTGCTCGCGTCGCTCGGCGTGTTCGGGCGCGGCTGCCAGCGGCTCGAGGAATCGGCGCTCGACGCGGCCTTCGGGCCGGACGACGGGCCGTTCCGGCCGCCGCAGGGCGATTCGATCGACGAGGTCACGCATGCGTTGCAGCGCCTCGCGTTCGGCGCGCGGCTTGGCGACCGCGCGCGGCTCGAAGGCCTTGCGAAGGGCGGCGGCGCGATCGACGCGTTCCTCGCCGAGCAGCTCGACCCCGCGTCGATCGACGACACGCGCTGCGATTGGCGGCTCGGCGGCATCGAGCCGCTGCAGGTCCCGCGGGCGGAACAC
>CAIXEV010000710.1 GCA_903918555.1 uncultured bacterium
CGTCGCCCGCGAGGAGCTGGAGCCCGGCGAAGCGCGCGATGCCGTGGTCGCGGTGCACCACATAGTCGCCAGGCTCGAAGGCGAGGAACGCGTCCTTCGCGCGTCCGCCCGCGAGCGTTCGGCCGCGTCGACGCACGGGCGCGCGGTGCAGGATCTCGCCCGCCGGCACGACCACGAAGCGCGCGTGGGCCGACTCCACCACGAAGCCGCGCGCGACATGCGCGACCGGCCGCGCGACGCGGTCGGCGGGCATCGTGCGCGCGAGCAGCTCGGTGACGCGCGCGCGCTCCGCGTCGCTCTCGCAGAAGAGGATCGCGCGCGCGCCGTCGCCATCGGCGAGCTGCGCGAACTGCGCGATCGCGGCGCCTGCGTCCTCCTCGAAGACCGGCAGCGCCCGCGCGCCGAGCTTCTCCGCGCCGCCGCCCGCCGAGCCGAACGCGTGCAGCTCGATCGACGCGCGCGCGCGCTTTGCCAGCGCCGAGATCGTCGCGGGCGGGCCGTACACGCCGCGGCCGTCGCGGACGCGGTCCCAGTAGGCGCGCGCCTGCTCGATGATCTCCGACATCTCCGCGAAGACGACGAGCGCGCCCGACGGCAGGAGCTCGGCGAGCGGCAGCGCGCCCTTCCCTGTCTTCGCGTCGCCGAGCACGGCGTCGAGCGCGACCGCGACGAGCTCGGTCGAGTCGATGCGGCGGTCGGACGCCTGCGTCGAGAGATCGATCTCGAACATGCGCTCGATCTCGTCGCCGAAGAAATCGAGCCGCACGGGCGCGCCGCCGCCGGGCGGGCAGACATCGACGATGCCGCCGCGCACCGCGACCTCGCCGGGCGACTCGACCGCGTCGACGCGCGTGTAGCCGCCCTCGACGAGCCACGCGACGAGCTCGGTCGGCGAGACGCGCGCGCCGGTCTTGAGCTCGCGCACGAGGTTTCCGAGCTGCGCCGGCTCCGGCACGGCCTGCATGAGCGCCGCGATCGGCGCGACGATCGCCGCCGGCGGCGCGCGATCGGCGAGCCGGCGCACGACCGCGAGGCGCGCGACGGTGAGCTCGGCGCTCGGGCTCGTTTCGCCGGGAAGCACCTCGAGCGCGGGGAAGAGCATCGCCTCGACGCCGAGCGCGCGCAGTTCCTCGACCGCGTCGTCCGCTTCGTCGAGGTGGGCGACGACGAGCACGATGGGCGAGGCCTGCCGCGCGGCGGCCGCCGCGAGGAACGACGGGAGGCTTCCGGCCGAACCATCCGCCGCGACCGTGCCGCCGCGCGCGAGCACGCGCGCGACGAACGGCTCGAGGACGCCCGCCACGAGCGACTCGATCGCTGCGTACGGCGACGGGGCGTCGGGGCCTGGGTTCTCGCGAATCGGGTCGCCGGGTCTCTTCGTGCTCATCGAGACCTCATGGCTGCGATGCCCGCGCCGAGTCGCGCAGCTCGGCGATCTTGCGTTCACCGATGCCGGGCACGCGCGAGAGTTCGTCGACCGTCGCGAACGCGCCGCGCACGGCGCGGTCGGCCGCGATCCGCGCGGCGAGCAGCGGCCCGATCTCGGGCAACAGCGCGAGCTCCTCGACCGGCGCGTTCGAGAGATCGATGCGGCAGATCGGCGGCGAAACCTCGGGGCGCAGCGCCGCATCGCGATCGGACGCGCGGGAAACCACGAGCGCCGCGACGACCA
>CAIXEV010000711.1 GCA_903918555.1 uncultured bacterium
CTCGCTTGGCAACACGATTCCCGCCAACGGCGTGATCCGCGCCGTCTCGGACGCGCTGCCCAAGGGCGCGCTCATCAAGAGCATCGCGATCGAGTACCAGAATGTCCAGGGCACCAACCGCAAGCAGCGCAAGGGCGCCAAGGAGACCGACACCGCGACGCCGCGGTCGCTCGTGTGCGTGATCGAGGGCATCGCCCTCGACGACCGCGATGTCGGCGCGATCGTCGACGGCCTCGGCAAGCTGCCTTCGCTGTCCAAGGTGTCGCTCGAGTCGAGCCGCAGCTATGAGTTCCGCGGCAAGAACGCCCGCGAATACAAGGTTTCGTTCGTCGCCGATCTCGAGAAGCGCTGGAGGCTTCCTGCGATCGCCGTGGCCGCCGAAACCGGGGAGTCGAAGCCATGAATCGTGCATCGGGTTCTTCCCTCGCATTGCTTGGAGCCTCGCTCGCCGCGGTCGGGGCCGTGATCGGCTTCGTGGCGTATCCGGCGGTCCGCAAGGCCGAGGAGCGCGCGCTCGAGTGCGGCCGTCTCTTCGGGCGTGCTTCGCAGATCGACGCCGTGACGCGCGAGCGCGACGCGCTCAAGAAGCGGGTCGAGGACGCGCAGACCGCGTCGCGGACGGTGCTTCGCAGCATTCCCGCCGCAACCGACCAGGCGTCGCTCATGCGCATGCTTGCCGTCAACACGAGCCACGATGTCCTCACGCAGGTCATCAACGCGGGCGAGTCGATCCCGGCATCGCCGTCGTCGCGGTCGCCGTTCCGCGCGGTCCCCGTCACCGTCGAGATGGTCGCGACCTTCCCCGAGGTGATGAACCTCCTGACCCGCGCCGAGGGCAGCGACCGCCTGGTGCGCGCCATCAAGCTCACGATCGAGAAGCAGCCCAAGCCGCAGAACCGTCGCGAGGCCGACTGGGACTCACCGTTCGTGAAGGCAACCCTTGAGCTCGACGCCGTCTATGGATCGGCGGCCGACGCTTCCGACGAGGTGAAGCCATGAAGATCGGTTCATTCGATGTCCGCATCCCGAAGCCCGCGCCGATGAGCAAGGCGTCGAGCAGCCGCAAGATCGCGCTCGCGCTCGTGACCTGCGCGGCGCTCGTCATCTGCGCGAAGCCGATGGGTCTCCTCCTCTGGGCGCGCATTCGCATCCTCACGAGCATTCCGAAGACCGCGATCGCCGAGCCGACCGCCACGCAGGCCTCGAAGCCCGTGCAGCCGAGCGAGCTCGACCCGAGGCTGCCCGGATTCGCCGCGGCGCTGCGCGATCCCTTCAGCGTCGACGAGGGCGTCTTCCCGCAGCCCAAGCCCAGTGGCGGCGACGCCGCGACCGCGCACGGCTCGGCCGATGCGCCTGCGTCGGAGGTCGTCGTCAGCGCCGAGACGGACCGCGACCCCGACGGCGCGGCCAACGGCGAAGGCGAGTCGACGGCACCCGCGCGGTACGAGGCGCTTCGCGTCTCGGCCGAGGCGATCCGCGTCCACTCGGCCGGAGCGGGGCTTCTCGGCGCCGTGATCGACAACAAGGCCGTGCGCGTCGGCGAGAGCGTGACGGCGCCCGATGGAACCGAATTCATCCTCGTCGGGGTTCTCGACGGGGCGGTGGTGCTCGGCCGCGACGGCCGCGAGTTCGTCGTGCGCATGCCGGTCGCGTCCGAGGCGAAGGCGATCAAGCCCGCGCCGAAGGGCGGGGGAGCCAAGCCGTGAATCCGAAGCGCGTCCATCCGAAGGCGATCGGTTCGAAGTCAGCACCGCAAGCCGCATCCAGCGGCGAGCGAGTTGTCAGGGGGAACACGACCATGCAGACGCACATCCTGTCCATCCGCCGACCGATCCTCTGCGCGGGCGCGTCGCTTGCCTTCGCGCTGACGGCCGCCGTCGCCGCCGCGCAGGACGCGGCCGAGAAGCCCAAGGTCGACCCGCCGCCGGCGGCCGTGCGTCCTGAGCAGGGCTCGGGCGCGCAGGAGACCTTCACGGTGCAGTTCCAGGAGACGAATGTGCTCCAGGCGCTGCAGATGCTCGCGATGCAGGGGAACCGCAACATCGTTCCATCGAAGGGCGTGAGCGGGACCATCTCCGCCAACCTCTACGATGTGACGATCGTCGAGGCGCTCGATGTCGTGCTCCGCGCCAACGACCTCCGCATGGAGGAGGCCGGCAACTTCCTCTATGTCTACACCGCCGCCGAGTGGGAGGCGATCGCGACGGCGCGCCTCAAGCGCGTCAGCCGCAACTTCTCGCTCCAGTACCTGAACGCGAAGGACGCGAACGAGTTCATCAAGCCGCTGCTCTCCGAGCAGGGCAAGGCTTCGTTCGTCGGCGATGTCGAGAAGGGCTTCCAGCCCGCGTCGACCGACGGCGGCACCGACAGCTGGGCCTTCCAGGGCATGCTCGTCGTCAGCGACTTCCCCGACAACATCAAGTCGATCGAGAAGCTGCTCGGCGAGATCGACACGCCTCCGTCGCAGGTCGTGGTCGAGGCGACGGTCGTCTCGTCGAAGGTGCAGCAGAACGACGGCTTCGGCGTCGACATCTCCGTGATCGGCAACCTCGACTTCGCCGACCTCACGAACCCGATGTCGGGCGCGAACGACCTGTTCCTCGGCTCCGACGGCGGCATCCAGCCGGCGGACAACAAGGGAACCTCGGTCAACACCGGCGTCGCCGGCTGGGACCGCCCGTCGACGATGCGCGTCGGCGTCCTCTCGTCGGATGTCGCGGTGTTCCTGCGGCTCCTCGACAGCGTCACCGACACGACCGTGCTCGCGCGGCCGCGCATCATGGCGCTCAACCGCCAGCGCGCGCAGATCCTCATCGGCCGCCGCGTCGGCTACCTCACCTCGACGACCACGCAGACCGCGACCACGCAGACGGTCGAGTTCCTCGACTCGGGCATCAAGCTGATCTTCCGTCCGTTCATCTCGAACGACGGCTCGATCCGCATGGAGCTCGCGCCGAGCATCAGCGACGCGAAGATCGAGCAGCTCACCACCACCGACGGCGCCACGCAGTCGGTGCCGAACGAGGACACCAGCGAGATCGTCACCAACATCCGCGTGAAGGATGGCCAGACGCTCGTGCTCGGCGGCCTCTTCAAGGAAGACACGAAGATCGAGCGCCGCCAGGTGCCCGGCCTCGGCGACATCCCGCTCCTCGGCGACGCCTTCAAGGGCTACGACGACGAGCTGAAGCGCGAGGAGATCATCTTCCTCATCACGCCGACGATCGTGAAGGACCAGATCGCGAAGGTCTGGGCCGACGAAGCCGAGGAATTCGCGGCGGCCGTGCAGATCGGCACGCGCGAGGGCCTGCTGCCCTGGTCGCGCGACCGCCTCACTTCGGCGCAGAACCAGAAGGCGCTCGATGCGCTCTCGAAGGGCGACAAGAAGCTTGCGCTGCACCATGTCGACAACTCGCTGCGCCTCTCCCACAACCAGCCCGAGATCATCCGTCTCCGCGAGGAGCTGAAGGGTTCCGGCTCGGCCGAGAGCGCGAACTACGAGCGCAGCATGATGCGCCGCATGCTCAAGGACACGCTTAAGGACGGCGAGAGCGTGCAGCCGCCGTCGGTGATCGAGAAGGAGCAGGCGAAGGCGTACGCGAGCGCAAGCGCGAAGCAAGCGTCCACCGACGAGATCATCCAGTCGATCCTCAAGTCGTTCAGCGAGCCAGCGCCCGTGCACGCGAACGCCAACGAGACGGCGCCTGCAGCCGTCCCCCAGTGACCGAAGCGAATCGAGACGGAAGAGACGCGTCGCCACCCATGGCGCGCGACACGACAGACACCGGAGTCCCTCATGCCACGCTGCCGCAACCCGATCTCCCTGCCCGCGTTCCTCGGCCTTGCCGCAGCCGCCGCGCTGCTCACGGCCTGCGCTCCGCGCACCGCCGGGCTCGAGGCCCGTCGCGAGGCCGACGAGCGGTTCCGCCGCACGACCAGTCTCGTGAGCTACGACCAGGCCAAGCAGGCCTTCGAGTCGGGCGATCTCGACAAGGCGCGGCGCGAGGTCGAGTCGGCACTCGCGCGCAGCGACACCGAAGCGCGCTACTGGACGCTCCTCGGCCGCATCGAGATCGAGGCCTCGCGCCTCGAGCGCGCGATCGAGGCGCTCAACAAGGCGGTCGAGTCC
Organism: uncultured bacterium; assembly: GCA_903918555.1. Taxonomy (GTDB): domain Bacteria; phylum Planctomycetota; class Phycisphaerae; order Phycisphaerales; family SM1A02; genus QWPT01. The sequence goes on from CAIXEV010000711.1 coordinate 4,130, forward strand.
GATCCGAGCCTCGCCGAGCCGCAGTACTACCTCGGCATCGTGCACCAGCGCTGGGGCGAGTCGAGCAAGGCGATCGCCGCGTACCTCAAGGCCGCCGAGCTCGACAGCTCGCGCATCGCGTATGTGCTGGCGGCCGCCGAGCTGATGGTGGCCGAGCGCAAGCTCGACGAGGCGCGCGAGCTTCTCCTGCCGAAGCTCTCGTACTTCGAGCACAACGCCGCCTTCCACGAGCTGATCGGCGACATCTCCACGCTCAAGCAGGACGACGCAGCGGCCGCGCGCAGCTACGAGCGCGCGCTCGCGATCGATCCGAACGCGCAGCTCCTTCCCGAGAAGACGCTCGACGCGCTCTACCGTGCGGGCGAGTGGCAGCGTTGCCTTGAATTCGCCCGCCGCCAGCGCGAGGCCGCCGTGGCCAAGGCCGATGGCCGCGTCGCCACGATCGCGGCCGATGTGCTGCGTCACGAAGGCCGCTGTCTCGCGATGCTCGGCCGCCACGCCGAGTCGCGCGGCGTGTTCGCGGAGTTCGTGCGCACCTATCCCGAGTCGACCGAGGGCTGGCGCGACCTTGCGGTGGCGTCGCTCGAGATCGGCGACCTCGATCGCGCCCAGTCCGCGGCCGAGCGCCTGATTGCGCTCGACCAGGACGATGCGACGGGCTACGCGCTGCGCGGCATGGTGAGCGAGCGCGGCGGCCGGCTCGCCGAAGCCGTGACCTGGTACCGCAGCGCGCTCGAGCGCGATCCGAACGACGCCGACGCGACCGCCGCGCTTGGTTTCGCGCTGTGCCGCGCCGGAAGCAACGACGAAGGCAGCCGGTTCCTGCGTCGCGCGCTCGAGCTCGATCCGACCTTCGAGCTCGTCTCGCAGACGCTCGACGCCGATCAGCGGTGACCGTTCAGACGGCCGCGAGAGGCCGCGACAGACCACGACAGATCACGACAGATCACGACAGTCCATGCAGTTGACGCCGCGCGCGTCACGAGAGGATCCGGGATGAAGCCAGAGACAAGCCAGCCCAAGGCGGACACCAACTCGAGCGGCGGCAGCCGATCGGGCATCCCGTGGCTCGCGGTCGGCTCGATTCCCGTTGCCGCCGTCGGCGGCTACTTCGCGCAGGGCGAGGCCGCTCCGTGGTTGATCGCCGCAGGCTCCGCGGCGCTCACCTTCGTCGCCGCCGCGCTGTTTGCGCCGAGCGAATCGGCCGGAGCGGGCGAGTCTTCCTCGTCGTCATCTTCGTCGTCCTCCCCGTCGTCATCCCCGTCATCATCCTCGCCGTCGAGCCCAGCCAAGACCTCCGATCCCAGGTTCACGGCCTCCAGCGGAAGGTCGATCGAGGCGCGAGAGGTCGCCAACGATGTCCTCGTCCGCGCGATCGAAGTCCGCAGCACCGAGCGCACCGCGCTCCTCGACTCGGTCGGCGACGCGATCGTCCTCGTCGATTCGCATGGCGAGACCCGCTTCGCAAACCACGCCGCCGGCGTGATGCTCGGCGAAGCCGCCACGCAGGCCGGCACCCGCCACGCGATCGAGGCGCTCCCATCGGGCGTGTTCCGCGCGGTCCAGGCCGTGATCAACTCGGGCGGAAGCGAGCGTCGCCGCATCGAGACCGAGCTGACCAACAAGGACGCGACGCCCGTCGTGATCCTCGTCAACCTCGTCGGACACACCGACCGCCTGGCGTCGGTGATCGTGCGCGATGTCCACTCCGAGCGCGAGGCCGACCGCATGAAGAGCGAGTTCGTCGCGAAGGCGAGCCACGAGCTGCGCACGCCGCTCGCGTCGCTGCGCGCGTACGCCGAGCTTCTCGCCGACGGCGAGGTCGAGGACGAGAACCAGCGCTGCGAGTTCGCGGGCATCATCCTGTCGGAGACGGGCCGCCTCGGCGCGCTCGTCGACCGCATGCTCGACATCGGCCGCATCGAGAGCGGCATGGCGCGCGCCACCTACGAGCAGGTCGACTTCAGCGACCTCGCGTCGAAGTGCGTCGACGAGCAGCAGGGCGAGGCGAATCGCCGCATGATCTCGCTCAAGCTGGCGCGATCGGACCGCGGCGCCTTCGCGTCGGCCGACCGGCCGCTGATGAAGCAGGTCATCCTCAACCTCCTGTCGAACGCGATCAAGTACACGCCCGACGGCGGCGAGGTCTCCGTCGAGGTCGACACCGACAATCTCGCGCGCACCGTCGTCGTGAGCGTGCGCGATAATGGCCTCGGTATTCCCGAGCACGCGCTCCCGCGGCTGTTCGGAAAGTTCTACCGGGTCGAGAACCACGAGAAGTTTGCGAAGGGCACGGGGCTTGGCCTCAATCTCTGCCGCAATATTGTCGAAGCCATGCACTGTGGCCAGATCGGCGTCGACTCGAAGGTCGGCGTTGGATCGCGGTTCTGGTTCGCGATTCCGATGGATCAGGCGGCGAGGAAGGCGGCATGACCATGTCAGGCCCTGGAAATCAAACCATCCGGATCCTCGTCGCCGACGACGAGGCGTACATCCTCCAGGTCGTCGCGCTCAAGCTGCGCAACGCCGGTTTCGAGGTCATCACCGCGTTCGACGGCCAGGAGGCGCTCGGCCTCCTCCAGTCGCAGGGCGCCGATCTCGTGGTCACCGACCTGCAGATGCCGCACATGACGGGCATCGGCCTCGCCCGCGCGATGTCGGCCGATCCGCGCCTCGCGCGCATTCCCGTGATGATGCTCACCGCGCGCGGCCACCTGCTGCGCGAGGGCGAAGCCGACAGCGCGAACATCGCGCGCGTCGTCCACAAGCCGTTCTAGCCACGGGCTCTGCTCGCCGAGATCGAGACGCTCCTCGCGGAAAGGCGACACGCGGCATGACGGTCTTCAACGCAATCCACCCGCTCCAGCAGCTGCACGCGTCGCTTCGCGATGCGGAAGCCGTGCTCGTGCCGACCGACCTCGCCGCCGGCGAGCTCTTCTCCGCGCCGCCAGGCGACATGCTGCACGCGCTCTGCACCTCGCCAGCCGCCCGCGCCGCGATCGCGCGCACGGTCGCGAACTGGGTGCCGGGAGCCGAGCAGCCCGCCGAGCCGCTGCACGGATTCTTCATCATGCCCGTCGCGCTGCCGCGCACCCTCGCGGGCGGCCGCTTCGTGGTGACCACGCTCCTCTCGAACGCGCTCGAATGCGAGACCATCGAGCTCCTCGCCCAGAGCGCGTCGCTCGATGTGCGGCTCGCCCGCAGCATCCTCGCGGCGGGCGCGCCGTGGGAGCGCAAGGGCGCCATGCGTCTGGCGCGCATCGCGTCGGCGCTGGCGAAGAGCGAGTCCGAGCGGCTCGCGAGCGCCGAGGCGGGCATCCAGCTCAGCGCGGCGTGGGAAGAGCTGCATCTCCTGCACTCGATCTCGTCGGAGATGGCGCTCGGCGCCTCGCCGATGAAGTTCGTCACCAGCGTCCTGTCCGAGGTCCGCAACACGATCGGCTGCCGCTGGACGGCGCTGCGCGTGAGCGGCCCGACGGCGCAGCTCCTCAATGTCTCGAACGGCGGCATCATCGCCGACGGCATCGAGCCCGTCGCCGCCCGCCGCATCCTCGAGGCGATCGGCCCGGCCGCGCGCTCGTCGGTCGTGGGCGAGGACCTCGTCGTCAGCTCGGTGCGCCGCGACGCCGATCCGCTCGGCCTTCTCGCCGCGGGCGACCGCATCGTCGGCAACGGCGCGATGTCGAGCTTCGAGCGTTCGCTCCTGGAGACCGCGGCGGGCAACCTCGCGGTCTTCCTCGACAACGCGCGTCTCTACCGCGACCTCGACGCGATGTTCCTCGGCGCGCTCTCCGCGCTCGTCAGCGCGATCGAGGCGAAGGACCCGTACACCCGCGGCCACTCGCAGCGCGTCGCGCTTCTGTCGCGCGACATCGCGGCGGCGGCGGGGCTCCCCGATGCGGTGGTCAAGCAGATCCACATCGCGGGACTCGTGCACGACATCGGCAAGATCGGCGTTCCCGAGATCGTGCTGCGCAAGCAGGGCCGCCTCGACGACGCCGAGTACGAGCTCATCAAGCAGCATCCCGAGACGGGCTGGCGCATCCTGCGCGACATTCCGCAGTTCGCGCCGATCCTCGACGGCGTGCGCTTCCACCACGAGCGCTTCGACGGCAACGGCTATCCGCACGGGCTCATGGGCGAGGAGATTCCGCTGCCCGCGCGCATCATCGCCATCGCCGACACCTTCGACGCGATGAGCTCCACGCGCACCTACCGCACCGCCCGCGACCGCGGCGATGTGATGGGCGAGATGGCGCGCCTCGGCGGCACGCAGTTCGACGCGACCATGCTCCAGCACTTCCTCCGCGTCGACCTCACCGAGTACGACGCGATGAACGCCTCGCACGGCGCTGGCCTCACCGATCCCTGGAGGAAGGCGGCATGAAGATCTCATGGGAAGAACACGGTCCGGTCGCGCTCGTGATCGCCAGCGGCGAGTTCGCGTCCGACTCGGAGAACAACTTTCGCCGCGCGATCACCGACCGCTTCGAGCGCGGCGCGAAGAGCGTGGTGCTCGACCTCGCGAATGTGACGCTCGCGGACAGCGTCGCGCTCGAGTGCCTCCTGTGGCTCTCGGAGGAGACGGCGCGCGTCGGCGGCGCGCTCCGGCTGGTGGCGCCGCAGCAGCCCGTGCGCGAGGCGCTCCGGGTGACGCGTCTCGCCGATCGATTCGAGTGCGCGGAGAGCGTCGAGCTCGCCGCGCGGAGCCTGCGTTGAGAACGAGCGACCCGAGGGACCAAACATGAGCGCGCTTCCACGGCATCAGGCGATCGTCGACAAGCTCCCGCGGCTTCAGCTCGGGCAGATGCTGGTCTCGCGCCACCTGATCTCGCAGAAGCAGCTCGAGGACGCGCTCGAGCATCAGCGTGAGAACGGCCAGCGCGCGCTGCTCGGCGAGACGCTCGTCGAGCTCGGCTTCGTCAGCGACTACGATGTCATGCAGGTCGTGGCCGAGAGCTACGGCATCCCTTTCGCGAAGGACATCGCGCGCATCGCCGACCCGAAGGCGCTCGAGGTCCTGAGCCGCGAGTACCTGCTCGAGCACCTCGTGCTTCCGCTCTTCGTGGTGCGCGATGTGCTCACCGTCGCGGTCGCGGAGCCGGCGAACCTCTATCTCTTCGAGGACATCCGCCACCGCACGGGCAAGACCGTGCAGATCGTGGCCACGACCGCCGCCGAGATCCGCGCCGCGCTCGAGGCGTATGTGCCGGCCGCGAATGTGTTCGTCATCGACGAGCTCTCCAAGGAGATCGACGAGAACTCGCTCTCGGTCGTCGAGCGCGAGGTCGCCGAGATCGACGACCTGCGCGAGGTCGCGGGCCGCTCGCCGGTCGTCAAGACGGTGAACGCGCTGCTCCTCAGCGCCGTCCACGAGGGCGCGAGCGACATCCACATCGAGCCCGCCGAGCGCCGCCTGCGCATCCGCTTCCGCATCGACGGCCGTCTCTTCGAGAAGACCGATCCGCCGTGGAAGATGGCGGCGGCGATCACGAGCCGCATCAAGATCATGGCGAACCTCGACATCTCGGAGCGCCGCCTCCCGCAGGACGGCGACATCCATGTGCTGCTCGAGGGACGCCCCGTCGACCTCCGCGTGTCGACGATGCCCGGCCGCCACGGCGAGAAGGTCGTCATCCGCATCATCGACAGCCGCGCTTCGCTCGTCCCGCTCGAGCGCCTCGGCATGTGCCCCGAGCTGCTCAAGCGCTGGACCGAGGTCATCGAGCGCCCCAACGGCATCGCGCTCGTCACCGGCCCGACCGGCAGCGGCAAGTCGACCACGCTCTACTCGGTGCTCGCGTCGCTCAACGGCACCGACCACAACATCTCGACCGTCGAGGACCCGATCGAGGCCACGCTGCCCGGCGTGAACCAGTTCCAGGTCAACGAGAAGGCCGGCTTCAGCTTCGCCTCGGCGCTGCGCGCGCTGCTGCGCCAGGATCCCGATGTCCTGATGGTCGGCGAGATCCGCGATGCGGAGACCGCGGGCATGGCCGTCCAGGCCGCGCTCACCGGCCACCTTGTCTTCTCGACGCTGCACACGAACGACTCGGTCAGCGCGATCACGCGTCTCGTGAATGTCGGCATCGAGCCGTACCTCGTGGCCGCGGTCATCCGCGGCGTGCTGGCGCAGCGCCTCGTGCGCCGCATCTGCCCGCACTGCCGCGAGCACTTCGAGCCCGAGGCGCACATCCGCGCCGAGATCGAGGCGGTCACGGGCCCGATCCCGCACTTCGCCCGCGGCGGAGGCTGCGCGCGCTGCCGCGGCAGCGGGTTCGCAGGCCGGCTCGGCGTGTTCGAGCTGCTGGTGCCCGACGAGAACTTCATCGTCGCGGTCTCGCGCGGCGCGACGCTGCAGGAACTCACGACCGTCGTGCGTCAGTCGGGCCAGCGCAACATGCGCATGGACGGCTTCGAGAAGATCCGCGACGGACAGACGACCTTCGAGGAAGTTGTGCTCGCGACCGCGTCGTGAGCGAGGGGGAATGATGGCGGCCGCAGGAAAGCAAGTTCCTCAATCAAGCAAGCCGAGCGATGCCCGCATCGAGGCGCGCGCGACCTTCGTGTTCCGCGCGCTCGAGTCGGGTGGCCGCGAGGTGAGCGGCACGATGGCGGCGCTCAACCCGCAGGAGGTCGCGCGCCGCCTGCGCGCCGAAGGCAAGACCGTCCTCTCGATCGGCCTCGACACCAACATCTCGGCGAAGGCGAAGTCCGACCGCTCGCAGCCCGCCAAGCAGGGTGTGCGCGTCCGTCGCTCCGATGTCTCGGCGCTGTGCCGTCACCTCGGCACCATGGCCGAGGCAGGCGTGCCGCTCGCGGAGGCGCTTGATTCCGCCGTGACCGAGGGCGTTCGCCCGGACTTCAAGCCGTTCACCCAGTCGCTCGCGGAGGATGTGTCGACGGGAACGCCGTTGTCGACGGCGTTCGCCCGCCGCTCGCGCAACATGCCGCCGATCGTGGTCGCGCTCACGCGCGCCGCGGAGTCGACGGGCCAGCTCGGCCCGATGCTCCTTCGCGCCGCCGACCACCTGCAGCGCCACGAGCGCACCGTCAAGCAGATCAAGGCCGCCGCGAGCTATCCGATGTTCATGCTCGGCGCGGGAACGCTCGTCATCATCGCGCTCCTCGTGTTCGTGCTGCCGCGCTTCGCCAAGATCTACGCCGACCGCGGCGCCGACCTCCCCGGCCTCACCCAGGTGCTCCTCAGCGTGAGCGATGCGATCCGCAACCACTCGATCCCGATCTCGGTCGGCGCGCTCGCGCTCGCGGTCGCGCTGGCGTTCTCGTCGCGGAGCCGCGCCATGAGCCGCTTCCTCGACCAGCTGCGCTACGGCCTGCCGGTCGTCGGAAAGCTGAGCCGCCTCGCGTTCGTCGCGCTTTCCTGCCGCACCCTCGCCACGCTCCTCCAGAGCGGCATCCACCTCCTCGACGCCATCGCGATCTGCCGCGACCTCTCGAAGAGCGAGCGCACCGAGCGCTTCTGGGATTCGATCGACGCGCGTCTCCGCGACGGCGGATCGTTCGTCGACGCGCTCAAGCAGCAGTCGCTCCTGCCGCCGACCGTGGTGGCGATGGTCGCCGCGGGCGAGCGATCGGGCCGGCTGCCCGAGGTGCTCGGCCGCGCCGCCGACTTCGCCGAGGAGGACCTCGAGACCGCCCTCAAGGCGGCGACCAGCCTGCTCGAGCCCGTGCTCGTCGTGGCCTTCGGCTCGGTGCTCGGCATCGTGGCGATCGCGCTGCTCCTGCCGCTCTTCAATGTGTCGAGCGTCGTCGCGAAGTGAGTCGGGATGGCTGGTTCGCGGCGCGATGCTTGCTTCGAAAGGTAGGCTTTCGCCGAGTCAAACCGCCCTTGCCGCGATAGGCGGTTCGGGTATGCTCCGCCCGTCGTCATGGATGACGGCAGGAAGGCAGGGTCATGAACCGCGACTCAAATCGCAAGGACTCAGATTGCAAGGACTCAGATCGCAAGGACGCGATCGCGCAGGCCGAAGGGCCTGCGAAGCGTGACGCCGGCTCGCTCGGCGGGCAGGCGCAGGAAGGCCGTGAAGGCCGCCAACATCTCGTCTCTGAACTCATTCGGGAACTGACCAGGCGCGAGCGCCTCGTGCTCATGCTGCGCTACACCGAGGAACTCACGGTGGCCGAGATCGCAGCCGTTCTCGAGATCGCGGCAACCGAGGTCGAGCGCATGCTCGAGAGCATCTCCGAGCGCGTTCGTCGGCGCGTGCAGCCGACCTACGGCCGCGCCGTCGCGCGACTGGCGTGATTCAGGATCGCGTCCTTAGTTCCACGCGCTCAAGAGGATCGCGAGATCCTGCGGGCCGACGGTGCCGTCGCCGTTGAGATCGGCCGCACCAGATCCGCCCCAGCTGCTCAGCAGCACGGCGAGGTCCTGCGCGTTCACCGAGCCATCGCAGTTGAGGTCGCCCGTCACGCAAGTCGTCGTCGTGACGGAGATCGAGAGCGTCGCGTCGCCGACGCCCGTCGCGGTCACGATCGGGTTCTCGCGGCAGTAGAACGACGGGAAGTTGCCGCCTTGCTGCACGACCTTGGTGAGCGAGCTGATCGAGAGGCGCAGGCGCCCCGTGTTGACGGCGCCGCGCAGGAACTCCTGCACATCGGCGCGCGCGACATCGAGCTCGAAGCGCAGCGGGGTGCCGACCGGAATCAGGCTGCCGGGCTTGAGCCCGTCGATCCGGCCGACCGCGAGCGGCGTCGGCGTCCAGCGCTCGCGCACCGAGTTCGACACATCGACCCACTGGCCCGACGCGTTGCGGCCCATCGCGAAGGCGTTGCGCACGCCGGGGTTCAACGGGCTCTGGCCGGCCACGGTGTACGGGCTCGTCTCGACCCAGTTGGTCACGCTGAAGCCGTTGCGGAAACCAGTCGCGTAGAGCTCGACCGGCTGACCGGCGTCGGCGTCGTCGACATACTGCGGGTCGGTCGTCGGGAGGAACGCCGTGAACGGATCGACCGTCGGGTCGTACTCCACGATGAAGTCGTTCGCGTAGGTGACCTCGAGCACGCAGGCGGTCACCGTGTAGCGCGTGTCGCCGAGTCC
>CAIXEV010000712.1 GCA_903918555.1 uncultured bacterium
CCCGACCCTCCAGAACCCGACCCTCCAGAACCCGACCCTCCAGCACCCGACCAACAAAGTCGGAGATGGCGCTGAGTTCGTCGTCGCCTCGAGGCTGCGCGCGCGACACGGCGTCCGCAGAGGACAACGGGGCTGCGATGGAGATTGCGGGAGTTGCGAGCGCCGATGAGCGGATCTCGAGCTGCGCATCGACATCGCTTGCGACATCCATGCCCACATCGAACTGGGGCACGGGCTCACGCACCGCGTCAATCGTCGCGTCAATGGTCGCACTCTCTGCCGCAGCCGCCGCGATCTCGGGCTCGGATGCACGGTCGCACCACGGCTCGATCGAGATCGGCGAAACGAACGCAGCCGACGCAGCGCCAAGCAGCGGAGCCGGGGCTTCGGGCGCCTTTGCAGCGGGCTTCTCCGGAAGCGGCTCGGGGTGCATGAACTCCATCGGCACAAACGCGGCCATGCCGACCTGCGCGTCACGCGGTGCGGGCGCCTCGGTTGGTCGCGCCGCCACAGCCGCTGCGGAAACCGCGGGCGCCGCTGCAACGGGCTGCACGGCCGGCGCCGCGATGCGGGGGGTGATGACTGGTGTGATGGCTGGCGTGATGACTGGCGTGATGACTGGCGTGACCGCGGGCTGCGTCGCTGCCTTCGGCACCGCGGTCGCGAGTTGCGTGACCAGCCCCGACTTGACGCCAGGCGCTGCAGGCTGCGCCACGAGGACAAAGCGCTGCGCCACCGACTCCACGGTCGGCAGCGGATGGCTTGGCACGCGCGAGGCGGGTGCTGCGTTCGGCGTGGCCGCTGCGGGCGCAGGCACCGAGAGCGGCGCACTGGCCGATGCACCGAACTGCGTTGTCGCGCGCTCGTTCTGGCTGGCGGATTCGCGCGCGGACGCCTGCTTCTCGAGCTGGATCGCCATCGCCTGCGCGAGGCGCCGCGTCTTCTCGCGATCCACCTCGAGATCGAAACCGGGCTCGTCGGAACCGTTCTGCGCCGCCGGTGCGGGCTGCGAGCCGTACGCGCGCGCCGCAGCCGACATCTGCAGGCTCTGCTTCGGCTCGATCGCAGCGGCGCGCGCCGTTGCACGCGGCAGGTCGGCGGGCGACCGCTCGTTCGACGAAGGTTCCGCGGGCATGTCGGCCGCACGCGCGGCCGTCAGCTCCACGACGGTGCGGCGGCCGATTCCGAAGATGCCGCCGCGCTCGAAGGTGCGGGTGTGGAGAATGATGGCATCGCTGCCAAGATCCGACTTCACGGTGGCGAGCGCCTCGGCCATCGTCCAGGCGCGGTAGGTCTTCAGCTTGAGAGTGGGCTGGGCGGCGGAATCGCGAACGGCGGGGTTCCGGCTCGGGGCTTTCTGCCCCTGCTGCCCCTGCGGCCCCTGCGAATTGTTCTGCTGGCTTGATCCTTGCCTCATGGGGGTGCCCTCCTAGCACGCTCGCTCATTCGCCACCGCGCGAAACCGCAGGGAAAGGAAACTGGGTGAACGAACACCTGGGGGACTCCGCCCCGAAGCATCCGCAAGTCCCCGGCGCCAGCGATGCACGCTGCACGCCGCCTCGCGCGGCCACGGCCTCCTTCCCCGTTCCTTCCCCGCTCGACTCCCACCCCCGGCGCTCGCCGTTGGCGATGCATCGAAGGCGTGCCGTCAAGATGGCTCGAACAAAGGTCAAACAGCCCGACCGACCATGCCGGCAAAGGAGAAGGCCCGCGACCGAGGTTTGTTTCGGGGGCTTTGCGGTCAGGCGGCGCCGGCGATCTGGGGTTCCATCGCATTCGACGACAACTGCACGAGCCCGACGCTTTCGACATCGGTTCCGCGGACCACCTCGTTGTACCCGAGGACGGCGACCTCCGCAATGTGCGGTTCGAGAATCTGACGAACCTGCGCGCGGACCGACGGCGATGCGAGCACGACAACCTTTCGGCCGGCTTCGGCGAGCGGCTGCGCGGTCTCGGCCACGGCGCGCGCGATGCGGTTGGCGAGGGACGGCGGAATCGAGAAGGTCGTGCCCGCGGGGCTTCGGTCGATGTAGCCCGAGATCGCGTCCTCGAGCGCGGGGTCCATCGTGACGCAGCGCAGCCGGGAACGCCCGCGCTCGTCGACCTCGCTGTACTGGGCGCAGATGGCGCGGCGCAGGCCGTTGCGCACATACTCGATGAGCACATCGTGGTCCTTCGTGTGCGGGATCCACTCCGCGAGGGTCTCGACGATGGTCTCGAGGTCGCGGATCGGAACCCGCTCGCGCAGCAGCGCCTGCAGGATCTTCTGCATGTCGCTCGGCTTGACGAGGGCCGGGATCAGGTCCTCCACCAGCTTCGGCGTCTTCTGCTTCAGCTGCGCGATGAGGTTCGTGACCTCCTCGCGGGTCAGGAGTTCGTCGGCATGGCGCTTCACGAGCTCGCTCAGGTGGGTCGCCAGGACGCTGGTCGCGTCGACGACCGTCCAGTTCGAGCTCTCCGCCTTCTCCTTGAGCCCGCGCTCGATCCAGATCGCCTCGAGGCCGAAGGCCGGCTCCTTGGTGCGGAATCCATCGAGCTGGCCGTGCGCCAGACCGGAGTCCATCGCCATGAGGAGGGTCGGATAGATCGAGCCCGAGGCGATGGATGCGCCGCGGATCTTGACGCGGTACTCGTTCGGCTCGAGCTGCATGTTGTCGCGGATGCGCACCGAGGGCATCACGAGCCCGAGCTCGACCGCGAGATGGCGGCGGATTCCGGCGATTCGATCGAGGAGGTCGCCGCCGCGCGCGGCGTCGACCATGGCGACCAGCCCGTAGCCCACCTCGAGCTCGAGCGTGTCGACGGCGAGCAGTTCCTCGACCTTCGGCTGCTCCGGCGGCTTCGCCATCGCCTCCTGGCGGACCCGATCGACCTCGTTGGCGGCCTCCTTCTTCTTCTGCCACTGCATCGCGTAGGCGGTGCCCGCGAGGATCAGCGCCGCGCCAAAGAGCGGGATCGTGGGAAGCGGCGTGAACCCGAGGAGGAACAGGAAGCCCGCGATCAGGTACATCGCCCACGGCTGCGAGGCGAGCTGCGCCGGGATCTCCTCGCCGACCGTCTTGCCGCCGCCTGCGCGCGCCACGATGAGGCCGGCCGCGATCGCGACGAGGAACGCGGGCAGCTGCGACGCGAGGCCGTCGCCGATCGCGAGGAGCATGAAGGTCTTCATCGCGTCGGACGCGGACCAGCCGAGCTGGAACTTGGCGATCGCGAAGCCGCCGATGATGTTGATGATCGTGATGATGATGCCGGCGATCGCGTCGCCGCGCACGAACTTCGACGCGCCGTCCATCGCGCCGTAGAAGTCCGCCTCGCGGGAGATCTCCTCGCGGCGGGCGCGGGCCTCCTTGTCGGAGATCACGCCGGCCGAGAGATCGGCGTCGATCGCCATCTGCTTGCCGGGCATCGCGTCGAGGGTGAACCGCGCGGCGACTTCCGACATGCGCGTGGCGCCCTTGGTGATGACGACGAACTGCACGATGACGAGGATGATGAAGATGATCGTTCCGACGACCGCGTTGGAGCCCGCGACGAAGTTCGCGAACGCCTGGATCACATGGCCCGCGGCCGTCGATGCGGTCGCAGGGTCCTTCGACTCGATCGAGAGGATCAGTCGCGTGGTCGCGACGTTGAGGACGAGGCGGAACAGCGTGGTGCCGAGGAGCAGCGCGGGAAACACGCTGAATTCCAGCGGCTTTCGCATGTAGATCGTCGTCATCAGGACGATGGCGGCGATCGCGATGTTCACGCAGATCAGGAGGTCGAGCACCATCGACGGCAGCGGCACGACGAGCACGCCGACGAGGCCGAGGAACGACAAGGGCACGATGAGGTGGCTGTACTTCGCCACCACATGGAAGATCCGGGGGATCCCCGCGTTCTGGGTTGCAGTCGAGTCTGCCATGGCTTCCGTGCCTTCCTTGCGTTTGCCTGCGTTCCCGCTCCCGGGAGCGCCTCAGTCATCGAATTCAGCTTCTCTTCTCGCCCGACCTTCCGCCCCCGCCGATCAAGCCCCCGCCGATCAAGCCCCCGCCGATCAAGCCCCCACCGATCAAGCCACCGCCCTGCCCTTGAGCCTGTAGACATAGGCGAGGATCTCCGCCACGGCCTTGTAGTGGTCGGGCGGAATCTCCTGCCCGACCTTCGCCTTCGCGTAGAGCGCGCGCGCAAGCGGCTTGCGCTCCACGATCGGGATGTTGTGCTTCATCGCGATCTGCCTGATGCGGAACGCGATCTCGTCTGCGCCCATCGCCACGATCCTCGGGGCGGCCATCGTGGTGGCGTCGTACTGGATGGCCACCGAGATGTGCTCGGGGTTGGTGACGATGACATCCGCCTTGGGCACGGCGGTCTGGAGCCGCTGCGACGCGAGCTGGCGCGCGATCTTCATGCGGCGCTGCTTCACCTCGGGGTCGCCGTCGGACTCCTTGAACTCCTCCTTCACCTGCTGCTTCGTCATGCGGAGGTCGCGCTCGTGCTTGAACCACTGCACGCCGTAGTCGAGCAGGCCGAGGACGATGAGCGCGGCGCCGGCCTGCATCGCGAGCGTGAGCCCGAGCGAGCCGATCTCCTCGAACCCGCGCAGGAGCCCGATCTCGGGCAGCGCCACGATGTGCGGCAGGATTCCCGCGCCGAAGCTCCACGCGATCCAGCCGACCACCGCGACCTTCAGGATGTCCATCGCGGTCTTGATGATGCCCTGCATGCCGAAGATGCGGCCGAAGCCGCTCAGCGGGTTGATGCGCTCGAACTTCGGCTCGAGCACCTTGTTCGACACCATGAAGCCGACCTGCCAGAGGGTGGCGAGGATGGCGATGGCGGTCGCGCCCAGGATGAGCGGCATGGCTGCGAGGATTCCCTCGATGAACGGCGGGAAGATCACCTCGGCGACCTCATCGGGACGGATGCCGCTCGCGAGGTGGTCGCCGACGAGGCTCTTCTCGAGGATCGACGCGAGCGAGCCGAGGAACGGCTTGATGCCGGAGGAAAGCACGAGGACGGCGCCGAGCAGCAGGACCGCGCTCGAGGCATCCTGCGAGCGGGCGATGTTGCCTTCCTCGCGGGCCTCGCGACGCTTCTTCGGCGTCGCGTCCTCCGTGCGTTCACCGAGGTCGTCAGACATCGACGCTCCTGTTCGAAAGGTGCGGACAGGCGTGGAGCGTCATGCGCCACCTGCGCTCTCGGCGCTTGTCGCGATGAGGAGCGACTCGAGCGTGCCGACGGTGCCGTCGACGATCGCCTCGTCGATGGCCGCGAGAGAGGCGATGATGACCGCGAGACCGAGGACGATTCGCAGCGGGAAGCCGATCGACATGACATTCAGCTGCGGCACGCTGCGCGAGAGGTAGCCCATCACCACGGTCTCGAGGCACACGATGGCGAGGAGCGGCATCGCGACGCGCAGGCCGAGTTCGAACGCAGCGCTCAGCGCGCCGGTGAAGATCGCGAGCGGCGAGACCCCCGATGCGCCGGAGAGCATCGCGGGAACCGCCGAGGCCGGCAGCGAGCCGAAGCTGCCGACGACCGCCGAGACCATCGACTCGAGGCCGCCGAGCGAGAGGAACACCGCGAGCGCGAGGAAGAAGAAGATCTGCTCGAGCGCGTCGGACTCGTCGCCGATCGCCGGGTTGTAGAAGCGGGCGAATCCGAGGCCGATCTGCTGTCCCATCGACAGGCCGCCGAACTGCGCGGCGTAGAGCGGCATCGAGGCCATGAACCCGATGAAGACGCCGATGCCGAACTCGAGGATCACGAGCCCCGCCGCCATCGCGAGCGTCACGCCCGAGGGCAGCTCGGCGTTCGCGGCGACCGTCGGGTAGACCGCGAGGCCGAGCGACGCGACGAGCAGCGCCTTGATGCGCATCGGGATCGCCGGCGACGACAGGAGCGGGCCCTGCACGGCCATGCCGGAGACGCGCGCCATCACCATCACGGCGGGCACGAGGTGCTGGGAAAGTGCGTCGAGCGCGTTCATCGCGGCGGATTGGCTTCGGATTCGCTCAGGAGCCCGACACGGGCGACCAGGAGAACATCTCCGTGGAGAACTCCATCATCTTCACGGTGATCCACGAGAGGAGCGCGATCGTCGCCGCC
>CAIXEV010000713.1 GCA_903918555.1 uncultured bacterium
AAACCGGCCGGCCGCAGCGCGGAAACGCACGCGAGCGTCACTTGCGACATGAGGTGCCTGGCACGTGCCGGGAGGTATCAGGCACCTGACGGCACGTGCCGGGCACCGTTTCAGTCTTCCGGAATCTGCGCGGGGATCTTCCCGCCCTTCGAGCGGTCGAAGTGCTGGATGTGCTTCAGCGTCTCGCCCACGAGGTAGAACGAGCCCGTCACGCAGACGAGGTCCTCGCGGCTGACCGCGCGGGTCGCCATCTCAAGCGCCTCGGGCAGCGACTTCGCCACCTGGCTCATCTTGCCAGAGCGCTCGTTGAAGAGCTTCTGCAGGTCCTCGGGGTCGGCCGAGCGCGGATTTCCAGCGGCGCGCGTGAAGATCACCTTGTCGGCGCCGAGGTTCACCTTGTCGATGAGCGCCGGCACATCCTTGTCGCTGCAGCAGCCGAAGACGCAGATCATCGAGTCGTACGGCACATGCGCGCCGGCGCAGCGCATGAGCGCGCCGAGCGCCGCGGGGTTGTGCGCGCCGTCGACGAGGACGCGCGGACGATCCCACACGAGCTGCATGCGGCCCGGAACGCGCGTCGCGGCGAGGCCCGCCGTGATCTTGTCCTCGGGGCAATCGAAGCCGACCGTCTTGAGGTGGTCGACGACCGCGAGCGCGAGGCCGCAGTTCGACGCCATGTGCTCTCCCGGCAGCGGCACAGGCAGGTGCTCGAGCCGCGAGGTCTTGGTGTAGAGGCAGACGCGCGTGTGCGGCCCGAGGTCGTCGGTCACGCAGAAGCGCGCCGAGTAGTCGATGTCCTTGTTCACGATCTTGAGCGGCGCACCGGCCTTCTCGGCGACCTCCGCGATCGCGCGCTCGATGTTCGGCTCGCTCTCGAAGATGAACGCCGGCACATCGCGCTTGAAGATGCCGGCCTTCTCGCGCGCGATCTCCTCGAGCGTGTTGCCGAGCAGCTTCATGTGGTCGAAGTCGATCGAGGTGATCACGCACGCCTCGGGGCGGATGACATTCGTCGAGTCGAGGCGACCGCCAAGGCCGACCTCGACGACCGCGATGTCGACGGCCTGCTCGGCGAAGTGCTTGAAGCACGCGGCCGTGATCGCCTCGAAGAAGGTCGGCTCGACGGCCGCCTTCTCAGCGGCCTTCGCGACGCGCTTCATCAGGTCGGTGAAGACGGCCTTGTCGACCATCTGGCCGTTGATCAGGATCCGCTCGCGCAGATCGACCATGTGCGGGCTCGTGTAGATGCCGACGGTGTAGCCGCAGGCCTGCAGCATCGAGCCGATCATGTTCACGGTCGAACCCTTGCCGTTCGTGCCGGCCACATGCACGGTGCGGATCTGCTTGTGCGGGTTGCCGAGCTTCGAGAGCAACTGCTCCATGCGGTCGAGCCTGAAGGTCGTCTCGTTGTACTTCACCGTGCGCATCCGCTCGAAGTCGGTGCGCTCGAGGAGATAGCGAACGGCGGCGCCGTAGCTGTTGATGTCGCCGGAGCCCTTCGGCGTGCGGCCTTCGGTCGAGCGCGACGAGCGCATCTCGAGCGGACGGACATTCGCGACCTCGACTGGGCGCGTGGCGCGGAGACCGAGCTGGCGCGCAGGCGGCTCGTCGGACTGCTGGCGCGGCGTTGCGGCTGCGATCGCGCGGCGCGTCGACTCGGGCATCGCATGCGCGGCAGCGGCGGCGACGGACGCGGCCGTCGGAGCCGGCGTCGCGGCCTTCGCGTTGGTTGCCTTTGGCTCCACCGCAGCGGTTGGCTTGGTTTGCGGCTTGACTTGAGGCCTGGCTTGAGGCCCGGCTTGAGACCCGGCTTGAGGCCCGGCTTGAGACTTGACTTGAGGCTTGCTCTCCGAGTTGCCCTCCAACTTGGCAACGGGCTTCGCGGGCACCTTCACCTCGGGCATCTTCACCGCGGGCACCTTCACCTCGGGCTTCAGAGCAGCGGGCTTGTTCGCAGCGGGCTTCTCGTCAACCGAGCCAGCTTCCTTCTGCGTCACCTTGCCGACCTTGATCGTGCCCCTCGGCTCGATCTTGGGAAGCCGCGATGGAGTTCGCGCCGAAACCACGCTCTCCGATGCAGCGGAAGACGCCTTCACGCCACGACCAGAACCAGCCTGAGCGCCACCAACCACAGACTTGCCAACCTTCGAATCAGATGCGGGAGTGCCAGAAACGCTGCGCTTGCCGCGCGCGGAAGAGTCCTTCGCCATAGATCGGTAAGGATAGCGAAACAGCGAATTCGAAGCAAATTTTTGCATCTAACTTCCGTTCAGACAGAGGGTTATGGACTTGGCCTCCGACCGCGCGGCGGGCCGTTTCTCGACGATGCGACGAAGCCGCGCCCCGCAAACTCTCCCTTGGCTACCTTCCTCGGATGGATTCCTCCGACCGGAAGCAAACTCTCGCGCTCGAGAGCTGGCGCGCCCTTCGCATCCTCAGCGAGTTCGTCGATGGCGTCGAGACGATGTCGCGCTACCCGTCGGGTGTCGCGGTCTTCGGTTCGGCGCGTCTCAAGCCCGAGCATCCGTCGTATCAGCAGGCCGAGCAGTGCGGCCGCATGCTCGCGGAGAAGGGCTTCACCGTCATCACCGGCGGCGGCCCCGGCATCATGGAAGCCGCCAACAAGGGCGCGAAGCTCGCGGGCGGCACCAGCGTCGGGCTCAACATCGTGCTTCCGATGGAGCAGCGGCCGAACCCGTATCAGACGGTCGACATCGAGTTCCGCTACTTCTTCGTGCGCAAGGTGATGTTCGTGAAGTACGCGCGCGGATTCATCATCTTCCCGGGCGGATTCGGCACGATGGACGAGCTCTTCGAGGCGCTCACGCTCATCCAGACGCTGAAGATCGTGCCGTTTCCCGTCGTGCTCGTCGGCAAGGACTTCTGGTCGGGCCTCGTAGACTGGATGCGCAAGACGCTGCTCGACCAGTATGCGGCGATCAGCCCGGGCGACTTCGACATCTTCACCGTCACCGACAGCGTCGACGAGGCCGTGAAGATCGTGTGGGAAGCGCACATCGGCCAGCGCGTCGTCGCGCCGACCTTGCCGCGCTTCGCCACCGACGACGAGGAGCGTGGCTCGGGCGACGGCACGCGCGGCGGACCGCGGCATCGTCGCCGCGGCGGCGACGCGTGGCATGAGAGCGCGATCTGACGCGCGCGCGGCTCCTGCATGAAGACGCCCGAAGAACTTCCGATCCAGCGCGTGCGCGATGCGGTCCGCACCGCGGTTTCCGCGGGGAATCGGCTCGTCGTCGTCGCGCCGACGGGCTCGGGCAAGAGCACGCAGCTGCCGAAGTTCCTGCTCGATTGCCCGGGGATCTCGGGCGATGTCGTCGTGCTCGAGCCGCGGCGGCTGGCCGCGCGCATGCTGGCCGCGCGCGTGGCGCACGAGCTCGGCGACGAGCTCGGCGGGCTCGTCGGCTACGAGACGCGGCATGATCGCCGCGTGTCGGAGAAGACGCGCATCCGCTTCGTCACCGATGGCCTCTTCGTGCGACAGATGCAGCGCGACCCGTCGCTCGCGCGCGTCGGCGCGGTCGTGCTCGACGAGTTCCACGAGCGCTCGGTCGCGGTCGATGTCGCGCTCGGGCTCGTGAAGCTCGCGCAGGAGTCGCGGCGCAAGGACCTGCGCATGGTCGTGACGAGCGCCACGCTGGAGGCGAAGCGGCTGGAGGGATTCCTCTCGTGCGAGACGATCCTCGCCGAGGGGCGGTCGTATCCCGTCGCGGTCGAGCATCTCGCGCGGCCGTCGCGCGACGCGGCGTGGGACCTCGCGGGTGCGGCGATCGAGCGCGTGCTCGACGCGTACGCGCGCGGCGAGGCGGATGACCCGGGGCATCTGTTGGTGTTCATGCCGGGCGCGTACGAAATCATGCGGACCTGCGAGAAGGCGAAGATCGCGCTCGCGCGCACGGGCGTCGCGGCCGAGGTGCTGCCCTTGCACGGCGCGCTGCCGCCCGACGAGCAGGACCGCGCGGTGAGCGCGGTCGACCCTGCGAAGCGCCGCCGCATCATCGTGT
>CAIXEV010000714.1 GCA_903918555.1 uncultured bacterium
GTGCGACGGAGACGTAGTTCTCCTGGAGCGTGGCGGCGTCGGCGGGCGCAATGGTGCCCAGGCCGCGCGGCCAGACGCCCGCGTGCACCAGCGAATCGCCGAGCGAGATGATGCCTTCGCTCTCGCCGATGCCTGCCACCTGCGGATGGCGGTCGAGCATCTGCTCGAGGAGCGTCGTGCCGCTGCGGGGCATGCCCACGACGAGCGCGGTCCGATCGACGGCAGCCGCCTTCGTGGTGAACGCGCCGCGGTTGCGCTCGAGGAAGCGCAGTTGCTCGGCGATGTCCGCCTCGAGCCCGCCGAGGTCGTACGGCGGCGTCGTCTCGCGGTGCACGAACTGCGCGAGCTCGTACGCCTCGCGGTAGCGGCCGTCGGCGTCGAGGATCCGCACGGCCTCGAAGCCGGCGATGCGCTTGAGCAGCGGAGTTCGCGCCGACCGCGCGGTGTGCTCGAGCTCGGCCAGCGCGCGCGCACGGTCGGTCCGCAGCAGGCTCCGCGCGGTGAACACCGCCGCTCGCTCGTCGCTCGTCCAGGCGCCACCTTCGGCGATCAGCGCGTCGAGCTCCTCGCGCCTGGCCGCGCGATGGAGCACCTCGGCCAGCGCAAACACCACTTCGGTCTCATTCGGCGGGCGCTTGGCCCGAAGGGCGCGAAGGCGATCGATCGCGGCCTGGCTGCGACCGAGCCGATGGTCGACGATCCCCTTCAGGAGTTGGAGCCGCGGCTCGTCAGGCGCGACGCGGAGCCCGCGGTCCACCGCCTCCTCGACCTGCCCGAGCCGGCCCGTCGGCAGCAGCGCCTGAACCAGCCCGACATGCGCAGCGACCTGCCTCGGCGATCGAACGAGCATCTGCTGGGCGAGCGCGGCGGCCTCGGCGTAGCGCTGGCGCGTGAGAAGCGACTGGAGCGCCTCGCCGTCGTTGGAGGGAGTGGTCGGCCGCGACGGCATGAGGTGGAAGGATACAAGTCCTTCGACCACAATTGGATAGGTCGACCCAATCACGAATTCTGTGCGGCGGCGACAGGCAGGAGTTCAAGTCCGAGAATCATTTCGGATTGACCCATTTGGGTGGATGAGACGAATGCTGCGATTTGGGTTGACTCGTAACGAATCCGCCACATCTTGAAGGGGTGTTTGCTTGCCATTCGGCACGCCGATTGCGTGTCGATGGCAGGAATCGAGCGTTCTGCTTTCCCGACGGGGCGCCGCTTGGCGACCCCTGTCCCTGTTCCCGCGGTCCTCGGCCCTAACCCGAGGCCCCAACATTCTGGAGATTTGAGAGATGAAGTTCACCCTCGCCGCTGGCAGCATGGCTGCCGTGATCGCCTCGGCCGCCTCGGCCGACATCACCGTCACCCTCACGAACCAGACCTTCGCTGGTTTCAACTTCAACCAGTTCGTCGACTACACGACCACGAACATTGTCGGCACCCTCACGGGCGCTTCGATCAATGTCACGCTCGACGCGTCGACTTCGTTCACCTACGCCGACGACCTCTGCGTCTATGTCGATGTCCTTCCGCTCGGAACCGGCGGACTGCTCCAGATCGGCGGCTTCTCGAACCTCAGCGCCGCCCAGCGTTACTCCTGGCCGAACGGTGGCTCGAGCGCTCCTGGCACGACCTCGGTCGGCTCGGTGACCCTCACGAGCGCCCTCGCCTTCTCCGGCAACGCCGCGGTTGACGGCACCGTGTGGATCGGCAACGGCTACGGCGCCGCCGGCACCTCGGGCACCTGGTCCGGTACCGTCACGCTCATCGGCGTGGACGCTGTTCCGGTTCCGGCTCCGGGCGCGATGGCGCTCCTCGGCGTGGCTGGCCTCGCTGCCCGCCGTCGTCGTCGCTGATCGACCGACCTGACAGTTCAACAAGCTTCCCGCGCGGCATCCAGCAATGGGTGCCGCGCGGTGCTTTTCGAGCCTCCCGCTTCTCGTACATTCCATCCATGCCCTCCGCCACGGCACCGATCCGCCCGAAGCCGTTGATTCCCCGCCTCGCACCGCTCGCGACGATGCTGCTGGCAGCCGCCGCCGCCACCGGGTGCGCGCGCCACCGCCCCATCGAGACCGAGGCGAGCCTCCTCGCGCGGCGCGAGCACCTCGCGGCGCGCAACAACGAGGTCATCTCGGATCTCACCGCGAAACTGCTCGACCGAGTCCGGTCGGAGCACGAGGCGAAAGAGCGGCAGGGAATCCAGGATCCCCCCACCTGCGACATCCTCGTCATCTCCGGTGGCGGTGACTTTGGCGCGTTCGGAGCCGGATTCCTCAAGGGCTGGGGCTCTGTCCGCGAAGGCGGCCTCCCGCGCCCGCAGTTCGAGATCGTCTCAGGCGTGTCGACCGGCGCGCTGATCGCGCCCTTCGCCTATCTCGGCGACGACCGCGACATCGACGATGTCGTGCATCTCTACACGAATCCGCGCCCCGACTGGGTGCGCGAGCGAGGGCTCCTCTACTTCCTGCCTGCGAACGAGAGCTTCGCCGAAGTGCCGGGGCTCGAGCGCGAACTGCGCACCGCGATCGACGCCGCCCGCATCGCCCGCATCGCAGAGCAGGGCAAGCTCGGACGCATGCTCGTCGTCAACACCACCGACCTCGACGACGGCTCGCCGCGCGCGTTCGAGCTCTCGCGCGTCGCGATCCGCGCGACGGAGACGGGCGATCCATCCCGGCTGCACAAGCTGCTGCTTGCGAGTTCGGGCATCCCCGGCGCATTCCCTCCGCGCGAGATCGACGGCGGCCTCTATGTCGACGGCGGCGTGACCGGCAACATCCTCTACGGCGGCCGCCTTCGCCGCGACCAGTCGATCGGCGCGCTCTGGGCGCGCAGCGCGCCCGACCTGCCGAAGGCGCGCATGCGCTACTGGGTCATCCTCAACAACTGGCTCATCACTCCGCCGAAGACCACGCAGCCGAAATGGGTCGATGTGATCTCGCGCAGCGTCGATCTCGCGGTGCGCTCGTCGACGGTCACGGGCCTGCGTCACCTGCTCACGATCGCCGAACTCGAGAACCTGCGCGGCGATTTCTCCGTCGAGGTCCGCATCGTCGCCATCCCTCCCGCGTGGCGCCCCCCGGTCGAGGGGGTGTTCAAGGAGGAGACCATGCGCGACCTCGCGCGCGTGGGCGAGGAACTCGGGCGCGACCCGAACGCGTGGCTCGGCGAAATCCCGGAGTAGCGACTCAGAGGAGCAGCGTCGCCATCGTCACGATCACCACGATCGCGATGAGGTCGAGCACGAGGCCCGCGCGCATCATGTCCTGCGCGCGGAGCCGTCCGGTTCCGTAGACAAGCGCGTTCGGCGGCGTGCCGACCGGCATCGCGAACGCGAGGCTTGCGGCGAACGCCGCGGGAATCACGAGCGTCCTCGGCTCGACGCCGAGCCCGGGCGCGAGCGCGCCGACGATGGGCACCGCCATCGCGGCGAGCGTGGTGTTCGAGGCGACCTCGCTCGCGAAGACGAGCGCGACGACCATGACCGCAAGCACGAGGACCGTCGGAAGCGCGCCGGCGCCGGCGATCATCTGGCCAAGCGACGATGACAGGCCTGTCCGCTCCATCGCAGCGGCCAGAGAGAGGCCGCCGCCGAAGAGCAGGAGAACACGCCACGGAATCTGCGCGAAGTTCGACGGATCGAGGATGCGCTTGCCGGGCCGCGAGGCGCTCGGGATGAAGAACATCATCGTCGCCGCCGTCACGGCGATCACGCCGTCGCTCACGATCGGAAAGCGATCCGCATAGAGCGGCCGCGTCACCCACGCGAGGACGGCGAGGAGGAAGACGGCGAGCGTCGTCGCGCCGTCGCGCCCGACCGGCCGCGATTGCGAGTCGAGTCGCGGCACGCGGATCTCCCGCGCCGGGAACATCCATCGGCCGAGGACAAGCACCGCGATCGGCAGGAACA
>CAIXEV010000715.1 GCA_903918555.1 uncultured bacterium
ATGCCGGTGACAGGAATCGAACCTGCAAGCCTTTAGAGGGCGGCGGATTTTGAATCCGCTGCGTCTGCCAGTTCCGCCACACCGGCGCGGCGGCGCAGTGTAGCGCGGCATCGGGTTTTAGGGCCATCACAGGGAAATGCCCCATGGTGGCGCGATTCTTCCAGCGATATGTTGATGCCTCGTCAACGGGAGGTGGTATCCTCGTACCGAGTTCCGTCGGCGGCGGAGCGGGCGTCTGGATCGAGGGCCGCACTGTTTGCGTCGATGGCGGCGATCCATCGATTGATCGAGCCCGAGCCCGAGCCCGAGTCCGAACCCGAGGCCGAACCCGAACGGGGACGCGACCTTCGTGGCAATCGAGGTAGTTTCGGATCGCCTCCTGAGAGAACCCGCGGCCTCGCGCGGAACGCCTTGTCGGCCGCCGCGTGCGCGGCCTTTCGCTCTGTCCATTCCGACTTGTCCCATTTCGACCCGGAGACACATGATGAAGACACGGACCTTTGGCGCGGCGGCTTCCGCCGTGCTTTCGCTCACGCTCGCCCCTGCGGCGCTTGGGCAGGACATTCCCCCGATCCAGTGCGATTGCGCAGGCGAGCGGCCGCCGCTCGTCGATCGACTCACGGCGCCGTTCGATCCCGGGCTCGTCGCGGCCTGCACGAACTACTTCTCCTACCCGACCGGGGAGGCCGTGTGGCTCGTCGATCTCGGCAACCAGGGCTCGGCGCCGCTTGGCTCGAACTGGGCCACCGACCGCTACTCGCATCCGAGCTGGACGATGGAGAACCTCGGCGGCGTGTTCGGCGTGACGCTCGATGACGTCGGCAACATCTTCGTCGCGCACACCTCGGTCTACCCGAACTATGGGTTCTACGCCGATCCGGTTGGATTCGGAGGCGCAGGCGCGGTCTATCGCCTCGACGGCGCGACGGGCGCGGCGACGCTCGTGATCCAGCTTCCGCAGCAGTCCGACCCCTCGTATCCCGCGCCCCAAGACAAGCCGGGTCTCGGGCAGCTTTCCTTCGACCCGGTGACGCAGCGGCTCTTCGCCTCGAACTTCGAGGATGGCCGCGTCTACTCGATCGATCCGTACAACGGTGCCGGGTTCCGGGTGCGCTCGACCTACCACCAGAGCGGCGCCATCACGGGCCCGCTTCCGAACGCGGGCCTCGCGATCCCGAACGAACCCGCGGGATTCGAGTCGCTCGGGAAGCGCATCTGGGCGGTGAAGGCCACCCAAGGGCGGCTCTTCTACTCGATCTGGGCCGAAGATGCAGCGCGTTCGAGCGCCGCCGTAGCGAACCAGATCTGGTCCGTGGCATACGACGCATCCGGAACCTTCACGCCGGGAACCGCACGCAAGGAGTTCGATGTTCCGCCGCGCGCGGGCACGGAGTACTCGAACCCCGTCGCGGACATCACCTTCGACAACAACTGCTGCATGCTCGTCGCCGAGCGGTCGATGTACGACGACACCTCGACTGGCGCGCACGACGCGCGTGTCATGCGCTTCTGCCAGGGACCCGACGGACGGTGGCAGCTTGACACGGTGCTGCTGGCGGGTGCGTATGGCACGGGAGAGAACTCAGCCGGCGGCGTCGGATACGAGGGCATTGCCGATCAGGTCTGGTCTATGAACGACGCGATCCGCCTCGACTCGGTCGCCATCTACGGGCTGCAGGGGCAGGCCGCGGCCGGCGCGACCGTTCCGAACTCGATTCTCGTCGATCTTGACGGCAACATCGCGCAGACGCAGAAGACGCAGCTGGGCTCGATCGATGTGAACTGCCTCGCGCAGAATCCCTGCGAGTTCGATACGCTCGACATCGACTGCAAGCCGCGCGCGGACGGGTCGATCGACTTCCTCTGGAGCGTGTCGATCACGAACAACTCGCCGAACGTGGCGAACATCCTGATCCTCCCGGACTCGGCGTTCGCCCCGGACAACGTGATCCTGCTGAATCCGCCGGTCGCGCCCGGAGACAAGATCGTGCTCGACATTCCGATCTCGGGCGGCGAGCCGGGAAGCAAGTTCTGCTTCACGGCGACGCTCGCCTCGAGCAAGGGCAACGAGTGCTGCACCGAGGAGATCTGCATCGAACTTCCCGACTGCGAGTGCTTCGACTCGGACGAGGCCGTGGCGGACCTGCCCGGAGTCGGCACCTTCACGGTGAACCTGTCGATCACCAACCTCGAGCCGTTCCCCGCCGAGTGGATCACGGTTGCCGTGAGCCCCGCAGGCGCGGGCACGGTGAGCCCGTCGCTCGTGAACATCCCGACGACGGCGCCGTTCGCGACGGTGTCGACGGGCCCGCTCACGATCACGACGGGCGCGGCGCCCGGCACGCCGATCACGCTGATCATCGGCATGCACGCCCAGACCTTCCATCCATGTTGCTTCCGCGAGATCACGGTGAAGGTGCCGGCCAACGCAGCCAACCAGCTGCCGGGCGACATCGACGGCGACGGCGTGGTCAACGCGACCGACCTTGCGCTCCTCTTCAACAACTGGGGAGGCGCGGGAGAC
>CAIXEV010000716.1 GCA_903918555.1 uncultured bacterium
GCCCAGTTCCGCGAGCACGCCGAGTTCGAGCTCGAGCGGTTTCGCGACTGCTGCGACAAGGCCGGCGCGAAGCTCGAGCTGATCGCAGGAAACCACGATCCGTTCGTCACTTCGTCGCGCTCGCTCACGCTTGCCGGCGGCGCGGTCTACCTCACCCATGGCGATGCGCTGCATCCGTCGGTCGCGCCTTGGTCGCCCTTCGCGGAGACGATGCGTCAGGCCTACGAGACCGCGCTGGTCTCCTCGGTCGCTGGTCGCGACGAACATGAAGGCCGGCTCGCCGCCGCGCGCGAGGCGTCGATCGCCGAATGGCGCGCGGTCGGCAGCGGCGCGCATGTCTCGACGATCGCGGGCATGGCCGTTCGCCCGCACCGCGCGCTCGCGGTGCTGTCGTACTGGCGACGATATCCATCGATGGTCCACGACTGGGCCTCGCGCTTCGCGCCGCACGCCGGCACGGTGATCGTCGGACACAGCCACCGCCCGTTCGTGCGCAGCATCGGCGGGCTTCGCATCGTGAACACGGGCGCCTACGCGTTCCCCGGCCATCCGCTCGCCGTCGTGCTCGAAGGCGGCTCGGTGCGCGTCCACCGCATCGACATGGAGCGCCGGCTCTTCACGCTGTCGGCGCAGCCGGTCGCGTCGTGGTCGATCGCGCGGCGCGATGGCGTTGCGCCTCACGCGGCGCCGAGCGCGCGCCGGATGAAGGAAGCCGCTTCGCCGAGCGCCGTCGAGTCGACCGAGGTTCGGTAGCCACGCTCGCGGCAGGCGGCGACGAGCCGCTCGGTCGCGACATTGCCCGCGGCTCCGGGCGCGTACGGGCATCCGCCGATGCCGCCGGTCGACGCATCGAACTTCCGCACGCCGAGCTCGAGCGCGCGCATCGCCGAGGCGATCGCCATGCCGCGCGTGTCGTGAAGGTGCAGCACGAGCTCCGACGCCGGGCGCACGGCCGCGCAGCGCTCGATGACGCGCGCGACCTCGTCGGGCGTCGCGACGCCGAGCGTCTCGCCGAGATCGAGCTCGTCGACGCCGATCGCGGCGAGCCGCTCGCAGGTCGCGCGCACGGCCTCAGGGTCGACGGCTCCGTCGTAGGGGCACTGCACGATGCAGCTCACATAGCCGCGCACCGTCGCACCCGCGGCGTGCGCGCCGCGCACGACGGGCTCGAAGCGCGCGATCGACTCCGCGATGGTGGCGTTGATGTTCTTGCGCGTGAAGCCCTCGCTCGCCGCGGTGAACACGGAGACCTTCCGCACGCCGCACGCAAGCGCGCGCTCGAGGCCCTTCTCGTTCGGCACCAGCGCGGAAAGCACGATGGGTTCGCCCGCAGGCGTGCGCGCGGCGCGCTCCAACGCGCCGCGGAGCACTTCCTCCGCGTCGGCGAGCTGCGGCACCCACTTCGGGCTCACGAAGCTCGTCACCTCGATCTCACGGAGCCCCGCGTGCGCGAGCAGCTCGACGAAGCGAATCTTGTCGGCTGCGGGAACGATCGTCTTCTCGTTCTGCAGTCCGTCGCGCGGACCGACCTCGCAGAGGTGGACTTCGCTCATGCCGCGTCTCCGCCGCGGTTTCCGCGCGACTCGTGCTCATGCGACTCGCGCTCGCGCCGCTCGCTCTCCTCGCGCGCCGCCTCCTCGCGCGACGCACGCACGAAGAGCCAGATGCCGAGCGCAAGCACCATCACCGTCACGATCGCGCCGCCGACGAAGAGCGCGATCTCGGTCATGCGCACATCAAGCACCCCCTCGGGCGGCGGGTTCACGACGCACCGCCGTCGCGCTCGGGCGCGTCGAGGAAGCGGAGCGAACCGACGGTCGCGGCGGCCTGCGAGCCTTCCGCGTTCACAAGCACGCGCGTGCCCTCGGCGTACGAACTCGACGCGAGCATCGCGAACGCGACGGGCACCGCGCCGAGCATCGGCGCGAGCCCGCTCGAGGTGACGACGCCGACCTGGTCGCCGATCGAGCCGCCTTCGACGAACGCGAACGCCTGCGCCTCGGAAACGGGCAGCAGGTCGCCCTCGATGCGCA
>CAIXEV010000717.1 GCA_903918555.1 uncultured bacterium
CCTGCGAGAAGGCGAAGATCGCGCTCGCGCGCACGGGCGTCGCGGCCGAGGTGCTGCCCTTGCACGGCGCGCTGCCGCCCGACGAGCAGGACCGCGCGGTGAGCGCGGTCGACCCTGCGAAGCGCCGCCGCATCATCGTGTCGACGAATGTCGCGGAGACGAGCCTCACGATCGACGGCGTGCGCACGGTGATCGACTGCGGGCTTGCGCGCATCCACCGCTACGACCCGATGCGCGGGCTCGACACGCTGCGCGTCGAGCCGATCTCGAAGGCAAGCGCCGAGCAGCGCGCTGGCCGCGCGGGGCGCACGGCGCCAGGCCGCGCGATCCGGCTGTGGAGCGTCGCCGAGCACGAGCGCCGCGATGCGCACACGGTGGCCGAGGTCGCGCGCATCGACCTCGCGAGCGCGATGCTCGAGACGATGTCGCTCGGCGTCGACGAATTCGCGCGGTTTCCGTGGCTTGATGCGCCCGACGCGACGCGCATCGACGAGGCGACGAAGACGCTGGCGACGCTCGGCGCGCTTGGTGCGGGCGGTCGCGGGCTGACCGAGACGGGGCGCGCGATGGCGCGCGTGCCTGCGCATCCGCGGCTTGCGCGCGCGCTGGTCGAGGCTGCGCGGCTTGGCTGCGCGCGGCGCGTGGCGCGCATCGCGGCGGCGCTCAGCGACCGCGACCCCGCCGAGGGCGTGGGGGCGAACGCGCTGCTGTCGCTCCTCGAGAAGGGCGATCCGCCGAGCGATGCGCTCGTGCGCGAGAAGCTGATCGCGGCGGCGGAAGGCCGCGCGCTGCCGCCGTCGGCGGACCGGCTCGCGTGCCGCGAGGCGGTGCTCGTCGCCGACCAGCTCGCGCGCAGCGTGAAGGAGACGGGAAGCGACGCGTCGAATGCGGCCGTCGACGCGGCGCTCGTCGCCGGTTTCGTCGATCGCATCGCGTTCAAGCTCGAGCGCGAGCGGCCGCACTGCGCGCTCGCGGGGCGGCGGCGCGTCGAGCTGTCGAAGGAATCGCTCGTGCACGAGGCGGGTTTCGTGGTCGCGCTCGAGGTGCGCGAGTCGGGGCCCGACCACGACCGGCTCGTGTCGATTCCCGTCGCGCACCCCGTGCCGCGCGAAGTGGTCGAGCGCGCGCTGCCCGCGGCGTTCAGCGCGGTTTCCGCCACCTCGTGGAACAAGGAGCTGCGCGCCGTCGAGGCCGCCGACGAGGAGCGCTTCCTCGACACGCCGATCGCGCGCAAGGCGCGGAGCGCAAAGCCGTCGCCCGAGGTCGAGCGCGAGCTCGTCGCGCGCATCAAGTCGGGCGAGATCAAGCTCGAGGGCTGGGACGAGCACTGCGAGCCGTGGATCGCGCGCGTCCGCTGCGTGGCGGCGTGGTTTCCCGAGCGGAATCTGATCGCGTACACCGATGAGGATCTCGACATCATCCGCACCGAGATCGCGTCGGGCTGCGTGCGCGCGCGCGAGGTCGAGGCGAAGGCCGCGATCGACGCGGTGCGCAGCGCGCTGTCGTGGGAGGAGATCCAGTTCGTCGAGAAGATGGCGCCGGCCGCGCTCGCGCTGCCGCGCGGCTACCGCATGAAGCTCGATTACGCGGTCGGCGCGCCGCCCCGCGGACGCGCGAAGATCCAGGACTTCTACGGCCTCGACGAAACCCCGAAGGTCGCGGGCGGCCGCGTGGGAATCGTGGTCGAGATCCTCGGCCCCAACTTCCGCCCGCTGCAGGTGACCCAGGACCTCGCGAACTTCTGGCGCGTGCTCTACCCCGAGATGCGCAACGAACTGCGCCGCCGCTACCCCCGCCACGAGTGGCGCTAGCGGGGACCATCAGTCGAGACCGATTCTCCAATGAATCCGCTCGCCTGAAGCACGGAAGCTCGCGTAACGCAATGGGAACGGCTCTGGGTAGGTCTTCGGTGAATCGGATTCGGTGAGCGCCATGTACATGGCCTGCATGAGGTCAGCGAAGACCTCTTGCGAGGCGATCCGTACCTCGGCTTCACGCGCGATGTGCTCGGCGCGCACCAGTTCTTGCGGCGACGAACCTGCCGGAGGCTCATAGGCGATCGTCGCGAGTGTCTGAGCAAGCGCCGCAGGATCACGCCCTCCGATGATTGTCAGCCACTCGGCCTTCACTCGTTCGAGCGTGAACCGATCGCCGGCGAAAGCCGTGAGATAGTTCGAGCCACCGTCAAACTGACGATCGATCATCCGCGCAACACCATCGGAGACCGCACGACGGATCCCGGGCTTGATCACTTGAGAGTAGGTCGAGGACTCCTGAACGACCCTCGTTGCAAGCTCGGTGAGTTGCGTCCGCCATCGCATGCGCGCGGCCTCGGCATCACCTGTCCTTTCGGCACTCGCAACCCACGCCTCCGTCCAAATCTCCAGTACCATCGTCGCCGCGAAATCACGGATAAGAGTCCGGTCGGCTGCGAGCGCGCCGAGGGCACAGTACTCGCCGAGTCGGGACTTCATCAGCTCCCTTGTGCGATCAGTCACACGGGCCCCGTTCGGAAGCTGGCCGACAAGCATGCGGATCCGATCCCTGAACTCTGTCGCGAACTCCTGACTGCAAGGTTGCAGCCGTGAGAGCTCCCCTTCGATCGCATCGCAGACAGCACGCTGATCGACCATGAGCCTCTGACTCGCGGCCGCGACTTCCCCTGCGTCGAAGATCCAGCAGGGCTGTGCGCACAGCGATACGAAACCTTCTGCCGACACAGGTACGCGCTCGTCAAGACGCTCCCGCAGATGCGGCAGCCTCGATCGACTCAACCAGGACCGCAAATCGCGAACGACCGCATCGGCAGAGCCCACTCGGTTCTCCACCCGTAGGAGCGCTTGCCGCGCGTCCATCAACTCGATCCAAGCTATCGAAGCGTTTCCAATCGGCGGCGGGGGCATCAAGTCGCTCCTCGATCCAACGAGTCGCGGATTCCTGAAGCGGCGCTAGCAGGCGGTCCCTCGAGTCGAGATCCGCAGCCAAGAACTCCGGGGACTGTCGCAGCGCGACGATGGACCTTGCAAGGTCAAGTCCCTCGACCGCACGCCCATGAACGGATGCCACCTTTGAAAGAGGCCACCAGACGACAATCTCCTCCGAACGGTACTCTGGCTCGATAGGGGTCGAGACGGGGCCACAGCGCGCTTCTCGGAAACTCTCGAAGAACGCCTCGTCGCCAGCACTCGTGATACGCG
>CAIXEV010000718.1 GCA_903918555.1 uncultured bacterium
GCAATTCGACCTCGATCGCCTCGATGCTCGACTACGTGAACCAGCGCAAGAAGGTGCACATCATCACGATCGAGGATCCGATCGAGTACATCTTCAACGACGCGAAGGCCACGATCAACCAGCGCGAGATCGGCATCGACGCGACGAACTTCAACGACGCGCTCCGCGCGCTCGTGCGCGAGAACCCGGACGTCGTGCTCGTCGGCGAAATGCGCGACTACGAGACCTTCGAGGCCGCCATCCGCGCCGCGGAGACGGGCCACCTCGTGTTCGGAACCATCCACGCGAGCTCGGCCTGGCAGACCTTCGGCCGCATCTACGACCTCTTTCCCGAGAACGAGCGCGACCAGATCCGCAAGCTTCTTGCGTACAACCTGCGTGCCGTCATCTACCAGAAGCTCCTGCCCACGCTGCACGCCCACATCGCGCGCATCCCCGCGCTCGAGATCCTGCTCAACACCCCCGCCGTCCAGAAGTACATCCTCGAGGGCCGCGAAGGCGAGCTCCTCGAGCTCATCAAGCAGGGCACCGAGGAAGGCATGCTCGACTTCACGAGCGCGCTCGTGAAGCTCGTCGAGACCAACATGATCCACCAGCGGGTCGCCCTCGAGGCGACGCCGAAGCCAGAGGAGCTCAAGATGCGCCTGAAGGGCATCGCGTAAGGGCGCCGTCCCGACACGCCGCCTGACGGAAGCAACTCGAGCCGCGACCGAATCCGAGAGATCCCGCTGGGCGCATCGCCGCCCAGGAGCCAAAGAATGCCAGACCTGACCATCCAAGCGACCGCCATCCTCGCCGACGCGCCGATCCTCATGAGCATCCTCAAGCCGCTGCTCCTGATCGCGACCTTCGTCGCGTACACGCGCTATGTCGCCAGGCTCGAGGCCGACGCGCGCATGTACACGCTGCCGATCCTCGGCTGGAACCTCGGCTACATCGGCGCCGCGCTGGTGTCGCTCGTCCTGATCGTCTTCATCCCGTGGTTCTTCGTCGGCTGGCTGCTGGCGGTCATGATCCTCGCGGGCACGATGTTCGCGTACTGGAAGTTCCGCGACGCGCGCCTGCCTGAGAACCGCAGGTTCCGCTTCGGCGGCGAGAAGCTCGCGAAGGCGATGGCGGCGCGCAAGCAGGCCGCGGCCGACCGCGCCGCGAGCGCGCAGTTCACCCGCGCCGACGGCTCGAAGGAGCCCGTGCCGCAGAAGGAAGACCCGACGCTCGGGATCTACCTCACGGTCGAGCAGATGATGCTCGCGCCGCTCTCGGTGCGCGCAACCCGCATCGACCTTGCGAGCACGCAGGCCGGCGTCGCCACCTCGATGCTCGTCGACGGCGTGCGCACCAAGGGCGAGCCCATGCCGCCCGATGTCGGCAACGCCGCGATCGACATGATCAAGCGCCTCGCCGGCCTCGATGTGAACGACCGCCGCCGTCGACAGACGGGCGCGTTCACGGTCACGAGCGCCGCCGGCTCGAGCCGCCTCACCGTGCTCTCCATCGGTTCGTCGAGCGGCCAGAGCCTCCGCGTCGAGTTCGACCGCGAGGAGCGCTTCGGCAAGGCGATCGACTCGATCGGCCTCGCGCCGTCGCAGCTCGAGGCGCTGCGCACCCTCGAGGACCCGGGCAAGCGCGTCGGCGTCGTCATCGTCAGCGCGCCTCCGGGCCAGGGCCTCACGACCCTCGGCTTCTCGATCGTCTCGCGTCACGACGCGTACACCAGCAACATCAAGACGCTCGAGCGCGAGCTCGTCTACCGCGTCGAGGGCGTCGAGCACAAGGCGTTCGCGCCCGAGCCCGGCGTCGACGACTACGGAGCCGCGCTCACCAAGATCATCCGCCGCGACCCCGATGTCGTTCTGGCGGCCGACATCAGCGAGCCGGGCTCCGCGAAGGCCGCGACGCTCATGGGTCTCGAGCGCCCGCTCGTCTATGTGCTGGTTCCCGCCGAGAGCATGGCCGCAGCCGTCGCGACCTGGATCCAGGCCGTCGGCGACCCGAAGACCGCGACCAAGTGCCTCTCCGCCGTCGTGCACCAGCGCCTCATCCGCCAGCTCTGCCCGAACTGCAAGTCGCCGTTCACCCCGGCGCCCGAGCAGGCGAAGAAGCTCGGCATCCCCACCGGCAAGCAGGTCGAGCTCTTCCGTCCGAGCGGCAAGATCCAGGTCAAGAACCGCATCGAGGACTGCCCCGTCTGCCAGGGCAGCGCGTACTTCGGTCAGATCGGCATCTTCGAGGTCCTGATGGTCGACAAGGACGCACGCCAGATGCTCGCGGAGAACGACTTCCGCGGCGCCTACGCGCGCGCGGTCCGCGACACCAAGATGATCCAGCTCCAGGAGGCCGCGCTCCTCAAGGTGCGCGAAGGCCTCACGAGCCTCGAGGAAGTGCAGCGGGTCTTCGCTCCCAAGCAGGCTGCTGCGGCCAAGCCAGCCGCGAGCGGCGCAACCGCTCCGCCGCCCCCGCCGGCACCCGCGAAGGGCTGACCCGCCGCAGCGGCGCGACTTCCCGAACGATCCAACCGAACCCGCTTGCGACCTCGCGTCGCGAACAACAAGCACGAACTCGACTCGAACTCCCGAGAAGCCAAGCATGGACATCATCTTCAACATCCTCGTGATCGGATTCATTGGACTGATCGCGTACTGGTGGGCAAACCAAGGTCTCTTCAGCGCCACCATTCACTTCGTCTGCGTCCTGTGCGCCGGCGCGCTCGCGTTCGCGACCTGGGAGCCGATCATCGGGATCCTGATGTCGCAGAAGTGGATGCAGCCGTATGCCGTCGGCGTCGCGCTGCTCCTTCCCTTCTCGGTCTACCTCTTCACGCTTCGCCTCCTCGCGGACAAGCTCGCGCCCGACAACCTGAACTTCCCGCAGGTCCTCAACCTGACCGTGGGCGGCGTCGTGGGCGCTGTCGCCGCGATCCTCACCGTCGGCATGGCGCTGATCGGCATCGGACACCTCCACTCCTCGACCGAGGTCCTCGGAGTCGTCGGCGCGGCGCGCACCAATGGCGCGAAGGGCGCACCCGACATCAACGCCCCGTCGCTCTGGCTGCCCGTCCACAAGTGGACCGGCGACACCTACGCGTGGCTCTCCGAAGGCTCGATGTCGCCGAGCTTCTCGACGACGACGCTCGCGAGCCTGCACCCGAACCTCGGCGAGCAGGCGCTCGGCCTCGCCCGCGACACCTTCGACAAGAGGGGTCGCATCGCGCGCACCTACGCCGGCCCGAACTCGATTCGCATCGACAAGGCGATCCTGGTCTCCGACTACTCGCCGCCGCGCGGCGCACCGATGCGCGCCTATGTGGTCGATGTGCACCTCGATCCCGAGGCGACGACCGAAGGCCAGGGCTTCGCCATCTCCGCATCGCAGCTTCGCCTGATCGGCCCATCCGCCGGAACCAAGACCACCGTCGCCTACCCGATCGGCTGGTCGCAGCCGAACACCGGCGGCGGGCGCACCTTCTACCTGTTCGACGACTCGAAGAACTACATCTCCGGCCCTGCGGGCACCACGACCCTCGATGTGACGCTCGTGTTCCCCGCCGACAAGCTCGGCGGCACGCCAAGCTACCTGCACGCGATGGGCCTTCGCCTGCCGTTCCCCGCGATCGCGCAGGAGTCGTCGATGGCCGATGCGATGGCGATGCAGAGCGGCGGCTCGGGCGGCGGGGTCGACATCCCAGCCACCGTGGCGCAGATCTCGAGCGGCGACCTCACCATCAACGACTCGATCATGCCGGCGAACGCCAACATGAACAACCTCGGTGCCATGGAGGTCGCGCCCGACACGAACTTGCTCTTCAAGGGTCTCGGCGACTACGAGTCCGGCGGCTTCGCCGGCAACAAGAGCGTCGTGGTCCGCGGCATCTGGGCCCCCGAAGGAACCCGCGTCGTGCGCCTCAACCTCACCCGAGGCGCGCGCAACTCGGTCGACTTCTGGAACGACCGGTCCAAGGTGCGCGAGGAGGCCGGCGAGAACGCGCAGCTGATGCTGATCGACGACCTCGGTCGCCCGTACTACCCGATCGGCTACATCCACGCCGAGAAGACGGGCGAGCGCCGCGTGTCGATCCGCCTCGAGCGCGAAGGCAACTACTACAAGCTCAGCAGCTTCCCGAACCTCGCGAGCTCCGGTGCCGACGACCTCTTCGCGCTGTTCACCCCCGCGGTGGGCCGCACGATCGTCGGCGTGAAGCTCGGCGACAAGTGGGTCGCCCGCGCGAACATGCCCGTGACGCCGAAGACCTGATCGCTCGATCAATCCCAAGCACCCATGCGCCGCGCCCGAAAGGGCGCGGCGTTCTCTTTGCGTCGCGAACGACCGGCGCGATTCGTCTGAAAAAAGTCCGAAACTCGGCGGACCGCCTTGCGCCGGCGTCACAATCGCCGACGCGCCGCGGCCTCGGCGCAGAACAGGCGGCCGGCGACCGCGATGTGGCCGGTTCTGGTGATTCGAGACGAATGAGGGTTTGAAGCGAGGCCAGACGCGAAGGGCGAGAGGAAGGCGCAGAAGGAAGGCGCAGAAGGAAGCCGCAGAAGGAAGCCGCAGAAGGAAGGCGCAGAAAGAAGGCGCAACGAGAAGGCGCAACGAGAAGACCCCGAGAGGAAGCGAGAACTGGATGCCTACCGATGGGAAGAGAAGGATGCACCGCGGCGCCGTCGGCGCGGCGCTGCTGTTCGTGCGCCATGCGATTCGGCACGCGCGTGACGATGGTCTCGGCGTTGCGTTCGCGTGGATCGCCCGTGCGGTCGCGCCGTGGCTCAGGCGTCCGGCGCGCGACCCCGGCGAGCGCGCGGCCGAGCGGCTGCTGCGCGCGCTTGGCTACGCCATCGAGGCTCGAAACTGGCGGAGCCCGCGCGACCCACGCGACGAGGCCGATCTCATCGCGCGCACGCCCGACGGCCGCACGCTTGTGATCATCGAGGTCAAGCGCGCCGCAGGGCCGTGGGACGCGCTCGAGCGTGTCGACACCCGCAAGAAGGAAGTGCTGTGGCGACTCCTCCGCGACTTCGAGGACGCCGCGGCCGAAGCAGGCCCGCGCGAGGCGGCGCCGCGATTTCCGCGCGCGGTGCGATCGGTGTCGTCGATCCGCGTCGATCTCGTCGGCGTCCGCGGCGAGGGGCGAACGGCGAGCGCGACACGGCATGTCGTCGGCGTCTTCGAGCGCTCCGTGCGACGCGGTCGAGGCCGCCCGCCGTAGCAAGCGGTCGATCAGCGCCAGTAGCGCTGCAGCGCGATCTCGAGCAGACGGTTCTCCATCTCCTGGATGTCGTCGGTGACCCAGCGGCTGCGCAGGGTCTCGATGTAGCGATCACGCTCGATCAGGCGACGGCGGCCGCGCAACTCGTTCTCAAGCGCCAACTGCACCTCGCGGTCGTAGAGCGAGCGCTGCGGCTGGCTCTCGATCTCCATGATCGAGAGCCACGAGATGAATCCACGCGCCTCGATCGGCTCGCTGACCTGGTCGACCTTCAGGTCGCTCAGGCGCTGCTTGATCGCATCGGAGAGAGCGAGTCCGGCGATTCCCTTCGCGGGAAGCTCGTAGCGGTTCCAGAACCCGCCTTCCGCGAGGTTGAGCTCGCGCGCGATCTCGGAGAAGCGCTTGCCTTCCGCGATCATCGCGCGGACCTTCGCCACCGACTCGGCCTCGGCCGAGGGGTCGAGGCGGATGCGTCCGATCCGGATCGCCGGCGGCGGGTTGAACTCCGCCTCGCGGCGCTCGTACTCCTGCACGACATCGCGCCACGACACGATCGTGCGCGGCTCGATGCGCTGGTTGAGCAGTCGACCCGCGAGGGCCTTGTCGCGCTCGACCTCGAGGAACTCGTCGAGCGACATCGCGCTCTCCGACTCGAGGCTCTGCTCGGCGGAGGCACGGCTGCCGCCGCGCTGGGCGATCGTCTCCTCCTGCAGCGAGCGAAGCCACGCGAAGAGGCCTTCCTGCTGCTCGGGCGAAAGCTGGGACTCCGCTTCGGCGACGATGAGCTCGCTGTCGACCGTCTCCTTGAACTCGCGGCTCACGACCGCGACCAGCGCGCGCCGTGCCTCGGCCCGATCGGGCATCGCCGCGATCGCGATCAGCCGGTCCTCGATCGGATTGAAGAACGCATCGGCAAAGACAGGGCGTCCATTCACCTGACCGACGAGACCCTCGACGGGCCATGTCTGCCCCGGATCGATGCGGCGCGCAACCATCTCGGGCGACTGCGAGTCGAGAACCGTCTTGCCCTCTGCATCCTTCGATGTGATCTGGCGGCGCTCCTCGACGAAGTCGCGCGAGCCGGTCGCATCGCGCTCGATCGTCTCCGTCCCTTCGGTCGTGATGGTCGGCTGCGCCGTCACCGCGGGCGACATCTCGAGGGTATCGGTCTTGATCCCCGCGGGCGGATGCGCGAAGTCGCGGATCGACAGCGCCGTGCGATCAGGACCGCTGCGCGACGCACAACCTGCTGCCAGCATGCAGCCCGTGAGAAGAAACGGGAGGGAGCGCCCGCGGATCCGCGACATGGGGGAATCCTAACGATCCGCGCACCGCGCGTGTCGGGCGGACGCTATTCTCGACGCATGAGCGAAGACGCCCCGAAGCTGCACATCGATTCCGACTGGAAGGCCCAAGCCCAGGCGGAGAAGGAACGCCTCGCCGAGAAGGAAGCTGCCAGAGTTTCCCAGGGAGGGGCAGGCCACGATCACGGCGGCGCTCCGGGCGAGATGCCGCCGGCCGACTTCCGCACCCTCGTCGCGACCCTCGCGAGCCAGGCCATGATGGGTCTCGGAGCCTACGGCGACCCGCAGACCGGCCGCGTGGTGATCGATGTCGTGGGCGCCCAGTTCGCGATCGACCTTCTTGGCGTCCTCGAGGAGAAGACCAAGGGCAACCTGACGCCCGAGGAGGCGGACGAGCTCAAGGAAGTCCTCGCGCATCTGCGCGCGCGCTTCGTTCAGATCGCGCGCCTTGTCGCCTCGCAGATGCAGCGCGAGACGGATGCCGGTGGCGAAGCCGGCGTCGCGGGTTCGATCGGGCTCGGTGGCTTGAAGGACGCGGGCAAGCCCGCCTCGGCCAGCGGGCTGATCATTCCCGACTGATCGCGCCGACTCCGCCGCTCCATTCCGCCGCTCCACTCCCCCGGCGCAATCGCCCCGGCCTCATCCCCCCTCTTCGCAGACGCGGGATCCGCTGCGCCCGCCGCATGCGCGCGATGTTCTATACTCCGCGATTCCTCCGAACCCGGAGAACCTCACCGGAGACCACCGTGTCAGCAACCGCCGCACACGCGCCCAGCAAGAGCTCGTTCCTCGAGCGCCACTACCACCTCCTTCGTCGCCTCCACTCGCTCACCGGAGTGGCCCCGATCGGAGTCTTCCTCATCCCGCACCTGACGACCAACTCGTCGATCGTGTGGGGCGAGGTCTTCAACGCGAAGAAGTACGCCGAGCTCGGCGCGGGCTCCGCCGGCGTCGCGACCTTCCAGCACGAGGTCAACTTCATCCACGACCTGCCGGCGCTGATCTTCATCGAGATCTTCGTGCTGTGGCTGCCGATCGCGTACCACGCGATCCTCGGCGTCTACTTCGCCCGCAGCGGCCGCGCCAACACCGAGCGCTACGCGTACCAGGCCAACTGGCGCTACACCTTCCAGCGCGTCTCGGGCTACCTCGGCGTGCTCTTCCTCTTCATGCACATCTCGAGCCTGCGCTGGGGCTGGACCTACGGGGGCATCATGCCTTCGTTCGACGCCGACAACGCGGCAAGCTCGACCGCGCTCCACCTCCAGGGCGGCTTCTTCCCCTACTTCAACGCGGTCTTCTACCTCGTCTGCGTTCTGGCGCTCGTGTTCCACTTCGCCAACGGCCTCTGGACCGCAGGGATCACCTGGGGTCTCACGATCAGCAAGCAGGCCCAGCAGCGCTGGGGCGTCGTCTGCGCCGGCATCGGCATGGCGCTCGCCGCGGCCGGCGTGAGCGCCGTCGTCGGCTTCAGCACGCTCGACGCCACGAAGGCCGAGGAGATCGAGAACAAGATGCAGTCCGAAGTGGCGGTGCTCACCGAACCCGCCGCGCCTCAGTAATCCGCTTCCCGAGCCACGCTCGGCACGAACTTCAGGAACCCACTTCCATGGCAGCCCCTTCCAAGCGTCGCGTGATCGTTGTCGGCGGCGGACTCGCAGGCCTCTCGGCCGCGGTGCGCATCGCCGAGGCCGGTCTTCATGTCGACCTCTTCTCGATCGTTCCCGTCAAGCGCTCGCACTCTGTGTGCGCGCAGGGC
>CAIXEV010000719.1 GCA_903918555.1 uncultured bacterium
GATCGCGGACAACACGATCGTCGTCTACACGAGCGATCAAGGCTGGTTTCTCGGTGAACACGGCTGGTTCGACAAGCGCTGGATGTACGAGGAGAGCTTCCGCACGCCGCTCGTCGTGCGCTGGCCGCGCGTGATTCCGGCGGGCGGCGCGTCGCGCGCGCTTGTCCAGAACCTCGACTTCGCGCCGACCTTCCTCGAGGCTGCGGGCGTCGCGGTGCCTGCCGACATGCAGGGGAAGAGCATGGTTCCGCTGCTCAAGGCGGGTGGCGCTGAAGCTGCGCCGTTCCGCGAGGCGACCTACTACCGCTTCGAGGAATCGAAGGGTCCGCACACGGTGCCGCGGCATGAGGGCGTGGCGACGGCGAAGGCGAAGTTGATGCGCTTTCTCGACTTGAAGAGCGCGGACGGGAAGCCGCTCCTCGAGCTCTACGACCTCGTCGCGGATCCGGACGAGCGGCGGAATCTCGCGGGCGACGCCGCCGCTGCGCCGCTTCTCAATGAGATGCTCGCGAAGCTCGCGGCGCTGCGCGCGGAGTACGGGGCGCCCGCGGATCCCGCGCTCAAGCCGTGACGGCCGAGGCGGCGTTCAGCCTGCGTCGGCGCAGGTACATCCACGCGCCCAGCACCACGAGCGCAAGCGCCGCAGCGTGATAGCCGCCGAACGCGTCGAACCAGCGGTGGTCGTCGCGCCAGAACTCGTGCACGAAGCGGAACGCGCCGTACGCGATCAGGTAGAGGTTGAACCGCTGCGTCGTCTGCCAGCCGAAGCGCGTGGCGGCGAGCGCCCAGCCGAGGAACGCGAGGTTGAAGCCAAGCTCGATCACCGCGCTCGGCACGCGCGCGTGGCCGTGCGCGTCGGTCATCGTCCACCACGCCGGCTCGCACTCGACGCCCGGGCAGCAACCCGCCGCGACGCATCCGATGCGGCCGATCGCGATCGCGAGCGGCACGGTGAGCGCGAACGCGTCGCCCGTCGCGGTCGTCATGCCGAGGCGCGACTTCGTCCACTCGACCGCGAGCGTTCCGAAGAGAAGCGCGCCCGTGACCGAGCGGCCCGAGAGGAGCGCCATCCAGTCTTCGCGGCGATGCCAGCCTTCGGCCGCGAGAAAGACGAGTTTCGCCCCGACGAACGCGCTGACGAGCGCAACGAGGTAGACGATGATGAGCCGCCCGTCGCGGCGCTCGGGGCGCTGCTTGAAGAAGCGGTCCCAGACGAGCGCCGATGCGATGATCGCGGCGATCGACAGGAGGATGTACCACGGGCTCCCGAGCACGGAGGCTTTATAGCGCTTGCTTGTGCGCGCAAGCGTTTCCCCTCACAATCGCGGCATGCCTTTGTCCCTCGCAGGATTGCTCGTTCCTTTCCTGCTCGCCTCGCCGCCGGCGGACGCCGCGCCCGCGCGCCCGGCGCCCGACAAGCCGAACATCATCCTCGTCCTCGTCGACGACCTCGGCCAGCAGGATGTGTCGGTGCCGATGCTTGACCCGCCGTCGGCGCTGAACCGCCGCTACCGCACGCCGAATCTCGAGGCGCTCGCCGCGCGCGGCGTACGCTTCTCGAGCGCTTACGCGGCCGCGCCCGTCTGCACGCCGTCGCGCACGGCGATCCTCACGGGGCAGTCGCCGGCGCGCACCCACATCACCTACTGGACGCTCGAGAAGGACGCCGACACCTCCTCGCGCCACCCGCGCCTCGACCCGCCCGCGTGGCGGGTGAACGGGCTCGCGCCGTCGCCTGAGTTGCTGCCCGAGCGCCTGCGCGCGGCCGGGTACCGCACGATCCATGTCGGGAAGGCGCACTGGGGCGCGCGCGGGAC
>CAIXEV010000720.1 GCA_903918555.1 uncultured bacterium
CCGACCTGCGGCCCGGTCCGCTGATGGTGGGCTCGCGCCAGGCCAAGATCATCGCCGAGGGGCAAGGGCAACATCTTCATCAATCCGTTCGTCGAGCCGGGCGCCACGCGCCGCGACGCGGTCAACCGCCTCGTCGGACGCATCCTCGACGGCGGCTCGGCCAAGGAGGACATGCCGCTCAAGCTGAAGCTCGCGACCTCGAGCCACACGCGGGCGCGCACGATCCAGAGTGCGATCAACTCGACTTTCCCGCGCGAACCGCGCCAGAAGAACGAGACCGCGCGCGGCGAGAACTCCGACTCGGTCGAGCTGACCGTGCCGCCGTCCTTCGACGGCAAGACCGAGGATTTCATCCAGCTGATCCGCCATGTGCCGCTCGACATCACGGCCACCGAGACGACGGCGATCGCGGTCCGCAAGGCGCTGATCGCGAATCCGGGCTCGGCGGAGGCCGCCATGTGGCGCTTCCGTTCGCTTGGCAAGCGCGCGCTGCCGGTCATCCAGGATCTCTACGACTACTCCGAGGAGGAGCCGCGGATGGCGGCGCTGCGCGCAGGCGCCGCGCTCGATGATCCGCTCGCCGTCCGGCCGCTCCTCGCGATGTCCCGCACGGGAACAACCGACAACCGCATCCGCGCGATCGGACTGCTCGGCGACATGGGATTCAATCCCGATGTCGACCTTGGACTCCGTCCGCTTCTCGACGACGGCGATGTCGATGTGCGCCTCGCGACCTACGAAGCGCTCCTCAAGCGCAAGGATCCGATCATCACGCGCATGACGATCGACGAGAAGTTCGATGTCGCGATCGTTCCGAGCGAGAAGGAGATGGTCTATGTGGCGCAGAGCGGTCGGCCGACCATCGCCGTCTTCGGCGAGGATCTGTCGGTCGAGCGCCCGCTGACGGTCTCCGCGTGGAGCAACCGGCTCATGCTGAAGGCCGACTCGGGCGACGACCAGCTGCAGGTCTTCTTCCGCCAGCGACCCGAGATCAAGCCGGAGATCCAGCTCTCGAACCCGCGGCTCGCCGAGTTCATCCCGTTCCTCGGACACACGACTTCGGTCGAGAAGCCGCTGCCCGGGCTTGGACTCTCGTACGGAGAGACGATCGGCGCGGTCCACCTCCTGTGGCGCTCGGGCTACCTCAAGTGCGACTTCAAGGCCGAGCAGGACCGCGTCCTCGCCGCGATCCTCCGCAGCCAGAAGGACGAGGAGCTGATCGAGCGGCCCGAGTTCGAGCTTGAGGAGGAGCCGGCGACCCCCGACGCCACCCTCGGCGCGTCCGGCTCGACCAGGGGGCTGCCGAGCGATCTCGCGACGATGCAGCCGCCGCCGCCGGTTGATCTTCCGCCCGCGGAACGCGATACTGTGCCGCGCTGATCCGAGTCGTTCTTCGGGTCGGGCGGGTGAGAGCCGGGTGTTTCCCAGGAGGGGACGCCGGTGAGGTTGTTTCCGCGCGGAGGTCCGCGCGTCATGCAGGTTTCCGAGACGGATGGCTTTGCCTCCGTTCGGGCGCGTGCGACACGGAGGTCGAGTTTCGATGCGCCTTGCCAAGCTGGTTCTGAGCGGTTTCAAGAGCTTTGCGGATCCCACGGAGTTCCGTTTCGATGCGCCCATCACGGGCATCGTGGGTCCCAACGGCTGCGGCAAGTCGAATGTCGTCGACGCCATCAAGTGGGTGCTGGGCGAACGCAGCGCGAAGAGCCTTCGCGGCGGCGCCATGCTCGATGTCATCTTCGCAGGCAGCGCCGCGCGCAAGCCGGCGGGCATGGCGAGCGTGACGCTCTGCTTCGAGAACCCGCTCCTCGCGCAGGCGATCGAGCGGAGCGGTGACGAGACGCCGCTCCTCGACAACGAGGTCGATCCCGAGACGGGCGAGCCGATCGAACGCATCGTCGACCGCCAGTCGGTGCGCAACCGCCGCCTCCCGATCGACACCGATCTCGTCGAGGTCACCCGCCGCCTCACTTCCGACGGCAAGAGCGACTATCTCATCAACGGCCGCAAGGTCCGCCTCAAGGACATCCGCGACCTCTTCCTCGACACCGGCATCGGCAACGACGCCTACTCGATCATCGAGCAGGGCAAGGTCGACGCGATGCTGCTCGCGAATCCCGTCGAGCGGCGCGCGATCCTCGAGGAGGCCGCGGGCGTGGCCCGCTTCCGCGTGCGGAAGGTCGAGGCCACGCGCAAGCTCGAGAGCGCCGAGAAGAACCTCGTCACCACCCGCGAGCAGCTTGCGAACACCGAGCGCCGGCTTCGCATCGTGCGCGGGCAGGCCGACAAGGCGCGGAGGTTCCAGGAGCTCGATGCGCGCAAGCGATTCCTGCGCCGCGAGCTCTCGCTTGATCTCTTCCACGAGCTCGAGGGCCGCCTGCGCGGCCTGACGAGCGAACTGCAGACGCTCGAAGGCGAGAAGGCCGCGCTCTCCGCGGCGCTTTCGGCGGCGGAGGACGCGAAGCAGGACGCCGAGATCGTGCGCCATGCGGTCGAGAACGAGCAGCACCGCCTCGAGCAGCGCAGGCTTGAGCTCTCCGGCATCGAGGCGCAGGCGAAGCAGCGCGCGGACTTCGCGCAGCGCACGCTCTCCGAGGCGCAGGAGGCGCTCACCGTCGAGCGCACGCAGATCACGGCGCTCGAGGCCGACGCGGCCGCGCTTGCCGCGGAAGCCGAGAAGGCCGCCGCCGATCTCGAGCGCGCCGCAGCCGCGGCCACCGAGCTCGAGCAGATCTCGGCGCGCGAGAGCGCGCGTCGACAGGAAGCCCAGCAGCAGGCGTTCGAGGCGCAGCGCACCGCCGATCTCGTCGGCGAGCAGGCGAACCGCCTCGACCGCGAGCGCGGCGCGCAGGCGCAGCGTCTGGCCGCGATCGAGTCGCGCTCGCGCTCGCTCGGCGACGAACTCCGCCGCCTCGGGGCGCGCATCGAGCCGTTCGCGCGCGAACTTGATTCGCTGCGTGCGTCGCGGCTTTCGCATCAGGTGCGCGGGCTCGTCGCCAACGACGAGATCGCCCGCATCCAGCGCCAGCTCGACGAGCGCACCCGCGCCGCGAGCAGCCTCAACGAATCGCAGTCGGCGCTGGCGACCGCACTCGCTGCGGTGCGCGACGAGCGCACCGCGGTCGAGAGCCGCCGCCGCGTGCTCGACGAGATGGGCCGCGCCCACGAGGGCCTCGGATCCGGCGTGCGCGCCGTGCTCGCGGACCGCACGCGCTTCACGGGCGTCGTCGGCGTCGTCGCCGACCTGATCGACACCGACCGCTCGAACGCGGAGGCGGTCGAGGCGGCGCTCGGCGATCTGCTCGAGCTCGTCGTCGTCGATGATGCGTCGCTCCTCGGCCGCAACGCCGAGAACGCGCTCTCGCTGCGCGTGCGCGTCGCGTTCGCCGCGACCGCGCCGGCCCCAGCCGTCGCCGCGCGCGTTGCAGCGGCCGCAGGAGCCACCCCGCTTCTCGAACTCGTCCGCGTCGACGCGCGCATCCGCTCGCTCGCGGAGCGCCTCTTCGGCACGACCTTCGTGGTCGATTCCGTCGAGCGCGCGCTTGAACTCGCCAACGGCGCGCTCGCCGGCTGCCGCGTCGCCACGCGCTCCGGCGCGCTCGTCGACGAGCGCGGCCGCGTGATCGCCAACGCCTCGGCCCGCGCCGATGCGGCGGGCGGAGGCTTCCTTGCCCGTCGCGCCGAGCTCGCCGAACTCAACGCCCGCGCCAGCGAACTCGCGGGCCAGATCTCCGCGCTCGAGCTCGAATC
The DNA here is from genome assembly GCA_903918555.1 of uncultured bacterium. Taxonomy (GTDB): domain Bacteria; phylum Planctomycetota; class Phycisphaerae; order Phycisphaerales; family SM1A02; genus QWPT01. The sequence continues at coordinate 3,748 of CAIXEV010000720.1, forward strand.
GCTCCAGCTCGAGGTCGAGTCGAAGGCCGCGCAGGAGTCGGCGCGCAACGCGAGCCAGCAGCTCGCCGAGGCGCGGCGCGCGGCGCTCGACGCCGTCCACCAGACCGAGCGCATCGAGCAGCTGATGCGCCAGATCGAGCGCCAGCGCGATTCCGCCGCCGGCGAGGAGAAGCATCTCCTCGAGCGGCTCCGCGCAAGCGACGACGAGGCGAAGACCGTCCAGGCGAGGCTCGACGCCCTCACCGTCGACGCCGCGGATGCGAGCGCCCGCCGCGACGCGGCGCGCGCCACCCTCGACCAGGCGAAGACCGTCGCGGCCGAGGCGGGCGATGCCGTCGCCGCCGCGCGCGTCCGCAGCGCCGAGGCGCAGGCGACGCTCGATGCAGCGCGCCGCGAGCAGCGTCACATCGAATCGCGCAAGGGCGAGGTCGCACGGCAGGAAACCGCGCTCAAGGAGAGCATCATGCGTCGCGCGGCCGCGATCGAGCGCGCCGAGGCGATGCTCGAGGAGAGCCAGACCGCGCTCACCGAGGCGTCGACCGGCCTTGCCGCGTTGGCGGGCGAGTTCTCCGGCATCGGCGAGCGTCTGCGCGAGGCGCAGGCCGCCGTCGAGACGGTGTCGCGCGAGGTCGAAGGCGCCCGCGCCGATGCTTCGCGCGTCGAGCGCAACGCCCATGCGGTCGAGCTTTCCCGCCGCGAACTCGAGGTTCGCCGCGAGAGTCTCGAGGAGCAGACGCTTTCGGAGATCGAGATCGACCTGCGCGCGACCTACGAGACCTACCTCGC
>CAIXEV010000721.1 GCA_903918555.1 uncultured bacterium
ATCGTCGCGCTGCTCGACCGACGCGTAGAACGCGTCCATGTCGACATGCAGGACCGTGCGTCGCGGACCGGCCATCGGCGTCTACCGCGCGGTGCCCGCGTCGATGTCCCACACGAAGAGCGTGTCGGGATCAGGCAGCTTTCCGGCCGCATCGGGCTTGATGTCGCCAAGCGACACGAGCTGGTCGATCAGCAGCTGCCACTTCTCGCGCCGCATGCCGCCGAGGCCGACGCGCTTCGTCTCGTCGGTCTCGACGAGCCGCCGCTGCTTCTCGGCGCCGAGGTTCATCGCCTCCGCGCTCATGCCGGCGTTCAGGCGCGCCATCGTCTCGTTGTGCGGCTTCGGGTCGTCGAGGTACGCGCGCCAGCCGGCGGCGGTCGCGCGCACGAGCGACGCGCAGACGGCCTTGTTCGCCTCGTAGAAGTCGCGCCGCGTCACCAGCACCGCGTTGTACGGGTCGAAGCCGCTGTCGCCGATCATGAAGACGCGCGTCTTCGTGCCCTTGAGCTCGAGCGTGACGGGCTCGGAGATCACGAAGCACTGCTGCGCGAGCGCCGGATCCCCCGCGAACTGCGCGAGATTCGCAGAGTACGGCACGACCTTCAGGTTGCCGCCCGGGAACTCCTTCGAGAGCCAGCGGAACTCCGCGAGCCCCTGCTCGATCGACACCGTCGAGCTGCTGCGCCACAGTTCGCCCAGCGACTGGTACGGCGAGGCCTCGTGGACCATGATGCCCATCGGGTTGCCCTGGTAGACCGCGTAGAGCGCGACGAGGTCGCCGCCCCGCGCGTTCAACTCGATCAGCTGCGGCGCCGACACGATCGCGAAGTCGACCTTGCCCGACGCGACGAGCTGCGGCGCCGGCACGCCCGGGCCGCCCTGGATCAGCTCGACATCGAGCCCGTTCATCGGGTAGAGCGCCTTCTGCTGCGCTGCGTAGAAACCGCCGAACTCCGGCTCCGCGACCCAGTTGAGCTGCACCTGCACCTTGCGCAGCTCGGTCGGCGCGGCGCCGCCTTGCGCGAGCTCGTTCTGGATCGCCGTCGGCTTCTGCCCGTCGCAACCAGCGAGGATTCCAGCGGCAAGGAGTCCGGCGGCAAGGGCCGCGATCGGCAGGACGAAAGCGGAGAAACGATCTGAAATCGAGCGCATCCAGAGAGTGTAAGGTGCGCGGAAGCCCGATGCCCAGCGCCACAGACGCCCAGCATCTCGCCCTTCGGGGCGCCTCGCGCAGCTTCGGCAGCGTGCAGGCGGTCGACCGCGTGTCGCTCGCGTTCGCGCGCGGCTCGTTCACGGCGCTCGTCGGGCCCTCTGGCTGCGGAAAGACCACCATCCTGCGCATGCTCGGCGGACTCGACTCCCCCGACGCCGGGTCGTGCGAACGCGAGACGGGCGGCGTCCTCTCGACGGGATTCCTCTTCCAGGAGCCGCGGCTCCTCGCGTGGCGCACCGTCCGCGAGAATGTCGCGCTGCCCCTCGAGCTTGCGGGCGCCCCCGCCGCCGAGCGGCTCGCGCGCGCCGACGAGGCGCTGCGCCTCGTGCGCCTCGCCGATGCGGGCGCGCGTTTCCCGCACCAGCTCTCCGGCGGCATGAAGATGCGCGCATCGCTTGCGCGCGCCATCGTCGCGCGGCCGTCGCTTCTCCTGCTCGACGAACCCTTCGGCGCGCTCGACGAGGTGACGCGCCACGAGCTCGACATGGAGCTGCGCGCGCTGTGGGAACGCGAGCGCTTCACCGCGATCCTCGTCACCCACTCGCTGCCCGAGGCCGCGTTCCTCTCCGAGCGCATGGCGGTCTTCTCGCCGCGCCCCGCCGCGATCGTCGCCGACATCGCCACTCCGACCGGCGCGCGCGACGCACGCTTCTGGACAGGCGACGCGCTCGGCGCGTGCGTGCGCGCCGGCAGATCG
>CAIXEV010000722.1 GCA_903918555.1 uncultured bacterium
AGGGCCGCCAGGTCCGCCGCGTTCGTGGCGCCGTCCCCGTTCAGGTCGCGGGGGTCGCGGCAGGTGAGCGAGGTGAAGCGGACCTCGTCGACGCCCGCCTCGACCACGGAGGGATCCCCGATGTCCTCCGCGGTGAAGCGGATGCGCATGGTCGTGGTCGGCGTGAGGAAGTCCGCGATGCGGAACTCCCGGTAGATCCAGCCGCCCGAGCACTCGGGGCCCGCGGGTCCGACCGTCTCGAGCGGCACCCACGAGGCGCCGTTGTTGTTCGAAATGTCGATCCGGAAGGTGTCGAGGTTGGGCGCCGTGCCTGCGGTGTTCGAGTACCAGCGGTGGTAGCTCACCCGCGCTTCGGGCGATGGGGCGCTGATGCTGCCCGAGATGAGCGTGGTGCGCCCGCCGTCGATGTCGGACGCGCCGACGGCTCCGCCGACGATGCCCTGGCCGGTCACGAAGCATCGCGTTCCGGGTGCCGGCGACGCGTCGTCCTCGGGTGACGCGGGGACGCCGTTCGACCCGACGGTGCCGACCGGGTCGACGCGCACCCAGCGGCCGGCGGTCGCGGTGTCGTCGCCCGCGCCGAGGAACCAGCCGCGGTCGATCTCGCAGTCGTCCGCGAAGGTCGCGTCGTAGCCCGTCGCCACCTGCGCGGTGTAGACCGAGGACGGCGCGCCCGCGGGGCTGGTGTTGACGACGCCTGTCGAGGTTTCGGCGCTGAAGTAGTACGACACGATCGAGCCGCACGAAGCGCCCGGGAGCCTCGCGATGTACTGGTTGGCGGCGGTCTCGGTCATGGGCAGCGAGTTGAACGCGCCGCTCGTGCCCTGCCGGTAGTGGAGCCGCCCGGAGCCCGCGCGCGGCGCCGCCGTCGAGAACGCGACCGTCACCGGGAACGACGCGCCGACGAGGGGGCCGCTGAGCGGCGGAAGGCCCTCGGGGAAGTCGAAGTTGACGATCTGGGGCGCGGCCATTCCGTGCTCCGCGAAGGCGCCTGAGATCGAGCTGAAGTTGGGCGAGCCGTTGGTCGAGTCGGTGTCGTTGTCGTCGAGCGCGATGAAGTCGATGGTGATCGCCGGCGTGATCGAGGTGCCCGTGTGCAGGAGCACCGAATCAAGGACCAGCTGCGACAGCACCTGCCGGTAGTCCGATGGCCTCGACAGCAGCAGCCGGTCGCGCAGGCTCCACACGCAGCCGGAGAGGAGCCGTCCGCACGAGTGCACGGCGCTGCCGCAGCTCGAGCACGCGGTGGCCGAGTACTGGCAGTCGTTCTTGGCGTCGCGGAGGCCGCTCGAGCAGCTCTGGAATCCGACCGCGAGGCGCGAGTCGTCGGTGATGAGGATCGCGACCGCGTCGCTGTAGCCCTCGCCGTACGCGCCCTGGCCCGAGCCCGCGCGGTCGACGATGTGATGGCCGTACTCGTGGTGCACGATGGTGCCGAAGGCCGTGTTGTTGCAGCCGCTTCCCGCGGGGTAGAAGTTGATCGACGCGCCGTCGTAGAAGGCGTTGCAGGTGCCGGAGACCTGCACATTGATCGGGAAGTTCATCTGCGTCGCGATCGTGGGAAACGACGGGTTGAACGCCAGCAGGTAGTCGCGCGCGATGTTGGCGTGCAGGTACGCGTTCACCTCGGCGCGCTGGTCGGCCGCGGAGTTCGCGGAGTTGTGGACGAGGCTGACGGGGCCGCCTGCGCTCGCCTGCGACACGGTGCTGACGCTGCCGTTCTGCGCGTCGTTGACCGTGAACCAGCGGCCGCCGATCGTGGAGCTCACGGCGAGCGAGGCGTTGCTTGGGTTCGGGATGATGACCAGGCCGTTCGCATCGGCGAAGTAGTTGGTCGCGCCGACCGCGACGCGGGCGTAGGGGAGCGCCGTGGCGACCTCGTTGGCGCAGGCGTCGGCGACGGCGCCCTGCGTGGCGTTGCCGCGCACGGTGGCGACGATGTCGGCGTGGAGGATCTTGTCTTCCTGGAAGAGGATCTGGTTGGTCGCCGCATCGACGACATAGAGCATGCGCTGCCGCTGCGTGCGGTCGAACACGCCCGTGCCCGACACGATGAACTTGAACGCGAGGCGCGGCTCGGCGACGGGGGCGTCGTCGTAGCCGGCCCAGACGACCTGCTCCTGCTCGCTCACGATGGCGCCGGGGCCGAACTGGTTGAGCGCGCGGCGCGAGGGGCGCCTGACATCGATCTTCGACGGCGGGATCGGCTTGCCCGTGAAGCCTGCGGCGAAGGCGCGGACATCGCGGAGGCCGTTCGACACGAGGACGAGCGGGTAGCCCGGCTCGTTGCGGACGAGGAGACGGACATCGCCGCGGAAGACG
>CAIXEV010000723.1 GCA_903918555.1 uncultured bacterium
GGCGGCGACAAGTCCACCCAGCGCCGAGACATCGAGCGTGCGATCCAACTTGCCAGAAACCTCGAGTGACCGCCCTGCCCCTCGCACCCACCAAGAACGCCCATGCCGCGATCAAGCCCATCACCAAAGTCGAAGCGCACGCCCACCAAGGCTTCGCGGCGTCGTGCCCGACACACTCGCACGGTCGTCTACGATGTCGCCAAACAGCTCCGTACGCCCGAGGAGATGGCCGCCTACCTCGAGGCGTGGCTGCTCGATGCACCCGATGACACTGCGGGGATCTCCCGCGCGCTTGGCGACATCGCGAGGGCGGTCGGCATGAGCAAGGTCTCGAAGCAGTCGGGGCTCAGCCGCGAAAGCCTGTACAAGGCCCTCAGCGGCGACGGCAACCCGAGCTTCGACACGGTCCTCCGCGTGGCGCGAGCCGTGGGCGTGAGGTTCCACGCCTCGGCCGCGTGATGCGGGCGTCCCGCTGTACCATCCCTGCCCGATGGCCGATCTCACCGTCTCGCTCGCCGGCGTGTCGCTTGCAAACCCCGTGGTGCTTGCCGCGGGCACATGCGGCTATGTGCGCGAGATGGCCGACGCGCTGCCGCTCGCGCGGCTCGGCGCGATCACGACCAAGTCGATCACGGCGGAGTCGCGCGAGGGCAACGCCCCGTGGCGCATCATCGATAGCCCGGCCGGCATGCTCAACGCGATCGGCCTCGCGAATGTCGGCGTCGACCGCTTCATGCGCGAGAAGCTGCCCGATGCGCGCGGGTTGCCGTGCAAGCTGTTCGGCTCGGTCGCGGGGCATTCGGTCGACGAGTACCTCGCGGTCGCGAGCGCGTTCGACACGGCGGCCGAGATCGCAGCGGTCGAGCTGAATGTGTCGTGCCCGAACACATCCGATGGGCTGCAGTTCGGCGAGCACCCGGACGCGCTGCGCGCGCTGTTGCGCGAGGTGAAGCCCGCGGTCCGCACGAAGCCGCTCTTCGTCAAGCTCTCGCCGAATGTCGGCGACATCGTGGCGATGGCAAAGGCCGCGATCGACGGCGGCGCGCAGGCGCTTGTGGTCGCGAACACCTTCTCGGCGATGGCGATCGATGTCGAGACGCGCGCCCCGCGCCTCTCGCGCGGCCGCGGCGGCCTGTCGGGGCCGGGCATCCACCCGATCGTGGTGCGCATGGTGAACGATGTCTACCGCTCGGTTGCGCGAGACGCCAAGGTGCCCGTGATCGGCCTCGGCGGCGTCTCGAACTGGCGCGACGCCGCGGAGTTCATCCTCGCGGGCGCGAGCGCGGTCGCGATGGGCACCGCGCTCTTCATCGACCCGCGCGCGCCGCTGCGCGTCGCCGACGGCCTCGCGAAGTGGGTCGACCGCCAGGGCTGCCGGTCGGTGGCCGAACTCGTCGGCGCGGTTGCCGACGGCGCGCGAGCGAGCTGACGGTTGGCTGCGGCTGCTGAGCTGTTCGGCGGAGATGTGCGGCTGACGGTTTACAAGGTCTCTCACGGAGGCACGGAGGCACGGA
>CAIXEV010000724.1 GCA_903918555.1 uncultured bacterium
CGGCAGCGGCAGGGGAGTTCCCAAGCCGCCCGCGTGGGTCGATGAAGCCGGCGAATCCGCACATGCCGCGAGAGTATCACAGGCGCCGCGGCGGCAGCGCCCAGCCGTCGGCGCGCGGAAGCGCGGCGATCGCGATCGCCACCACGGCGGGGGCGTACGCGACATTCATGAGCTCGACGCATTCAGCCGCGGTCGCGAGCGCCACGAAGAAGACCGCCGCGGTCGCGCCCGCGACGAGCGGATCGCGTCCGACGCGCGCAAGCCCGCAGCGGAAGCACGCGAGAATCGCGCCCGCGAGCAGCATGAATCCGACGACGCCCGTCTCCGCAAGCGCGCGTACATAGCTCGAATGCGGGTGCTTCTGCAGCACTTCCTCGCGCGTGATGCCGCTCGCCGCGACGAAATCGGCCGTCGCCGGGTGCGCCTCGACGAATCCGCGGAAACTCCCGAGCCCGCCGCCGCGCAGCGGATGCGCGAGCCACTCCTCGATGCCGAGCCGCCACCAGAAGAGCCGCGCGTGGATCGACGAGAAGCCCGTCTCGCCGCGCAGGGCCGCCGCGGCGTCGCGCTGCGCGTCCTGCATGTATCGCGTGAATTCGCCGCCAAACACGGCGAGCGCGCCAGCGGCGACCACGACGACCGCGATCGCGGTTCCGACCACCGCGCGCGCGCGCACATGACCGCCCGCGACGAGGAGGATGGGCAACAGCAGCAGCGGCAACACGAGCGACAGCGCGGGATTCCGCGAGGAACTCAGGACGAGTCCGGCGGCCGCGAGCGCGGCGAGCGCAACGAGCGCGATCCGCGCGGGCCAGCGCGCTCCCACAAGCAGCGCAAGCGACAGCAGGATCGCGATTCCCGCGTTGATCGCAGCGACCGCGGGCAACGCGACGATGCCCGTCGGCCGCCAGGTCAGGCCGCCCGGCTGCGCGACCCAGCCCAGCTTCTGCAGCACCTGCACGGCCGCATTCGTGCCGACCGCAAGCACGAGCGTCCACGCGAGGATCCGCGCGCGATCGATCACCGGAAAGAGCGCGACCAACGCCAGCAGCGCCCGATGCGAACCGAGCATGCCGAGCGCGCCCGCGCCGAGCGGCGACCACAGCGCGCTGAGCGCGCTCCACGCGACCCACGCGAGCCCGAGCCAGAACGGCGGCCATCGCAGGAGCGGCGTGAACAGCACGGGAAACACGGCGAAACGCGTCAGCGCCACCGTCAGGAGGATCGCGAACGCGGCCGAGTTCGGCGCCTGGTCGAGCGCGGAGAGATAGACGAACAGAACGCCCGCCGCGAGATGCAGCGCGTCGCCGTGGCGGTCGCGCGCCCGCACATCGCGCATCGCGGCGGCAAGCGCCTCGCCCGATGGCGGCGGCCACGCGCGCGTGAGCGCCGCGCGTCGATCGAACCACGGCGTGCATGGAACGCTCATGCGCCGAGCGCCTCCATGATGACGGCGTTCACGATGCGCACATCGAACTGCTCGACCGCTCGCTGCCGCGCCCGTGCGCCCATCGCGGCACGCAGCGCGGCGTCGTCGCCAAGCCGCAGGCACGCGCGCGCGAGCGCCTGCGCATCGCGCGGCGGGACAAGCAGTCCCTCGACGCCCTCGCGCACCGTCTCGCGGCAGCCGATCGCATCGGTGGTGATCACGGGCCGCGCGGACGCCAAGGCCTCGAGCACGCTCTTCGGCCTTCCTTCGCGATACGAAGGCAGCACGAACACGCTCGCGCGCGCGAGCTCGCCGCGCACATCGTCGAGCCGGCCCGCGAACTCGACCGAGCCCTCGCGCACCCACGCATCGAGTTCCTCGCTGCGGATGGCCGCGGGATTCGCGTCGATCCAGCCCACGAGCCGGAACCGCCACGACGGCCGCTGCGCGCGCACGGTGCGCGCGGCCTCCGCATACTCGCGCACGCCCTTGTCGCCGAGCAGCCGCGCCACCATGAGGAAGGTCGGCGGACCCTCGGGCTGCGGCATGGCGGCGAACGCGTCGACATCCACTCCGCTTCCCGCCACGATCCGCGGCGTCGGCGCCTTCATCAGCGCGCCGCGACGCGCGAGCTCGTCGCGGTCGTCGGGGTTCTGGAAGAGCACCGTCGTCGCGTCGGAAAGCGCGCTGCGATAGAGCCTCGTCGCAACCGCGCGGATGACGCGCGCCTTGAACGACGAGCCCGTGAAGGCGTAGCCGAGGCCCGTCACCATCGCGACGCGGCGCGCAACGCCCGCCGCGCGCGCAGCGGGAATCGCGTGGAAGATCGGCTTCGGGTTCGAGACGAACACCGCGTCGGGCCGCAACCCGTTGAAAAACTCGGCGTAGTGCGCACGCGCCCGCCGCTCCGAGAGCGGGTTGATTCCGGTGCGGTTCAGCGGGGAGAACACGCAGCGCGCGCCGAGCGCCTCGATCGCGCGCGCCACGGCCTGCGGATCAACCTCCGCCGGAACAGGCGTCGACACCGTGACGGCATGGCCGCGCGCGACGAGATCGCGCACGAGCGCGCCGCGAAACGAGACGACCGTGTCGCCGATGCCGTTGACAATAGCAATCGAGGCCTTGTGGCTCATGGACGCGGTCAATGTACGCGCTGCGGGCGCGCCCGCGGGTCAGACGGCCGGCTCGGCCGCGCGCGCGGGAAGGAGCCGCTCGGAGCCGAGGCGCTCGCCGCTTCCGCGCCGTTCGCTCACGATCTCGTGGTAGAGCCGGCCGTAGCGCGCGGCGACCGATTCGATCGAGTACGCGGTGCGGATCCGTTCGCGCGCGGAGTCGCCGAACTCGCGGCGACGCGCGTGACCGAGCGCCGAAAGCGACTCGATCTCGGCCGCAAGCCGCGCCGCATCGCCGCAGGGCACGATGCGTCCGGCATCGCCGATCACATCGCGGGTGTCGCCGATGTCGGTGCCGATCACGGGCAGTCCGCAGGCCATGCCTTCGCCGACGGCGTTCGGGCAGCCTTCGGTGTTGCTCGAGCTCACGAGGATGTCGAGCCCCGACATGACGCGTGGCACATCGACGCGCTCGCCAAGGAGCCGCAGCCGGCCGCGGAGCGGGCCGCGCATCGCCTCGCGGCAGCGCGCGTGCGTGTCGGTGCCGCGCCCCGTGCAGACGAACACCAGCCGCGGGTCGCGTGCGGCCGCGATCTCGGCCGCACGGAAGAAGTTCGCGTGGTCCTTGCTCGGGTGGACGCGCGCGACGATGCCAACGAGCACCGCGCCGTCATCGACCGCGAGCTCGCCGCGGAACGACGCGCGCGCGACCGGATCGGGCCTGAAGCTGTCGACCTCGAAGCCGTTCGGAATGACGAGGCTGCGCGTGTTCACATATCCGATGCGCGCGTGCTGGTCGCGGCTCACATGCGAGTTGTTGACGAGCGCGTCGGCGTGCGGCGCGAGCACGCGGCCCGAGCGGATCACCGCCTGCGTGAGGAAGCGTTCCTTCGAGATGTCGTAGAGCGACTGACGGATGTTCCACGCCACCCCGGTCTTGCGCGGCAGCCACGGCCGCGCCATGCTCGCCGCGACATTCGCGTGGTACATCCACGACTGCACGAGATCGGGGCGCGTCGCGCGCAGGATCGTGATGAGCCGGCGCAGCGCGCGGGGGCTGACCTCGCCGCGGCGAAGGTCGAGGCTGCGGACCTCGATGCCCATGTCCTGGATGATCTCGATCAGCGCGCCGTCGTTCACAAGCGTCACGACCGTCGGCCTGAACTCCGAGCGGTCCATCGCCCGCAGGAGCTTCACGAGCATCTGCTCCGCCCCGCCGATCGCAAGTGTGGTGATGAGGTGGACAACGCGCATGGAACTTCGAAGGGGCGCAGTCTATCCGCGTCGGGCAGGGCGCTCAATGAACGGGTGATCGGGGGTCGTCACGGCAAACCGCGTCGAATTCGCGCTCCCGCGGAGATTATCGCCGCGCCCGCAGCCAAAGCTCGAGGATCAGCATCGGCCAGAGCCGGTAGATCGAGAATAGGTTCGGATTGCGTTGCTCCTCGACGAAGCGGTCGAGCGCGTCGCCATCGAGGTGGTCGCGCAGCGCCGCGTCGCGGCCAAGCGAGCCCTCCGCCAGCGCCAGCAGCGCCGGCTGCGACCAGCAGCGCGTCGGCAGTCCGAAGCCCATCTTGCGCCGCTCCATCCACTCGCGCGGCAGGTACTCCATCGCGAGCTCCTTGAGGATCCACTTCGTTCCCTGCGGCGGGTGCCAGAGCAGCGAGTCGGGCAGGGTCGCCGCGAACGCGCCGAGATCCTTGTCGAGCAGCGGGCAGCGCACCTCGAGCGAGCACTGCATGCTCATGCGGTCGACCTTCGGCAGCACCGCGCCCGGCATGTAGGTCCACGCGTCGAGCGCGCGCATGCGCTGGAGCGGCGTGCGCTTCCTGTCGGAGAGCAGCGCGCGCCATGCGCCGAACTCGGCGGCGGCGCCGCGCGGAATCGGCGTCCCGAGCAGCTCCGCCACGCGCTCGGGCTGGAACATCAGCCAGCGCGGCGAGAGGTAGCGGTCGGCGACGGTGGCCGCGCGCTGTCCGCGCAGGCGCAGCGCGATGCGCGACAGAAGCCCGCGCGCATCGGCCGCCGCCTCGTTCAGCGTGTCGCGGTAGCGGCCGTAGCCGCCGAAGAGCTCGTCGCCGCCGTCGCCCGACAGCGCGACCGTGACGAATTGCCGCGTAAACCGCGACAAAAGCAAGGTCGGCAGGCACGACGAGTCGCCGTTCGGCTCGTCGAGCCGCGACGCGATCTCGGGCAGCATCGAGAGCGCATCGGGCGACAGCACCTCGTCGCGGTGGTTCGTGCCGAGCATGCGCGCCGTCTCGCGCGCGAAGAGATGCTCGGTGGCCTCCGGATCGTCGAATCCGATCGAGAAGGTGTCGACCCGGCGCCCGAAATCCTTCGCCATCACCGCGACGACGAGCGAGCTGTCGACGCCGCCCGAGAGGAACGCGCCGAGCGGCACATCGCTCTCGAGGCGCTTCTCGACGGCCTCGCGCACGAGCGTGCGCAGCCGCGACTTCGCCTCGTCGGGCGTGAGGTCCGCCTCGATCGCGCGCCGCGGCTCGAACTCGTAGAAGCTCCGCCGCTCCCAGCCGCGCTCGGCGAAGTCGATCGCGACCGCCTCGCCCGCGTCGATCTTCGCGACGCCTTCGTAGATCGCGAGCTCGGTCGGCACATACTGGACGAGGAGATACGCCGCGATCGCGTCGCGCGAGACCTTTCGCTCGAAGAACGGCAGCGCCTCGAGCGCCTGCAGCTCGCTCGCGAACGCGAAGTAGCCGTCGCCTTCCGCGACATACAGCGGCTTCTTGCCGAACGCGTCGCGCGCGAGGATGAGCTTCCTTTCACGGGAATTCCACGCCGCGAACGCGAACATGCCCGACAGCCGCGCGCACCGCGCGAGGTCGGTCGATTCGAACATGTGGCAGAGGACCTCGGTGTCGCTCTTCGAGCGGAACGCATGGCCCTCGCGCTCGAGCTCGGCGCGCAGCGCGCGGTGGTTGTAGATCTCGCCGTTGAAGACGACCTGCACGGAACCGTCTTCGTTCGACATCGGCTGCCGGCCCTCGGGCCGCAGATCGATGATCGAGAGCCGCCGGTGCGCGAGCGCGACCATGCCGTCGTCCGACACCCAGGTCGCGCCGTCGTCGGGGCCACGGTGCACCATCGTGTCGCGCATCGCCGTCGCGAGACGCGCGATCTCGTCGCGGCCAAGGCCGAGTCCGGTGTCGATGATGCCTGCGATGCCGCACATGGAAGGTGATTCGCCGCGAAAGGCCGCCGAGGATAGCAGGGACGCGACGGGCGAAGGCTATCCGCCGTAGAGCGCGTCGGTCGCGTCGACCATCGCGTCGACCGAGAAACGCCGCGCGACCCACGCAGGCCCGGCGGCGCCGAGCCGCGCGCGCAACGCGTCGTCGCCGAGCAGTCGGAGCA
>CAIXEV010000725.1 GCA_903918555.1 uncultured bacterium
CGCGCATCCAGTAGCCGAGCGTCCGCATCGAGTAGTCGTGGGGCTGCATCGCATCGAGGCCCGTTTCGTCCGTGATCCGCTCCGCGAGGGCGGCGGGGTCGATGTCGGGCGACGCCGTGACGAGCACCGCGCTCATCACGCGGCGCGACGGCGGCGCATAGGTGACGGCGCGCGAGTAGGTGGTGTAGATGGTCGGCGCCGCGACGAAGGTCTCCGCGCACTTCACGAGCCCGACGACGCGCGCGCGGCGCTCGTTCAGCTCGATGATGTCGCCGATCTCGACCGGGCGCTTCGGCCCCTTCGGGTCGAACACCTGGCCTGGCGCGGGCACGGCGCCGGGGGCGAGCGCCGCGGGGAAGAGCAGCTGCTGCTGGCTCGAGCCGACCTCGACCATCACCGCGTCCGGAAGCCGAAGGTCCGCGAGCGAGCCGGCGACGATCTCGGCGGGTCCGCCCGCAAGCGTGTCGTCGTCGATGCCGATCACATCGCACACCTTGCGCGAGCCGTCGGGCAGCGTCGCGACGAGCAGGCCCTTGTAGAGCGGCGCGGCCCAGTCGACGCCCGTCACGCCGCGCACGCGCTCGAGCGCGGTCGCGCGCAGCGGCTTCGGCTCGTCGACATACGACTGCGTCGGGTCGAACACCCAGAGGTCGACATGCCCGACCTCGCCGATGAAGGCGAAGGTCCGGCTCATGAGCCCGACGAAGATCGAGGCCTGCTGCGCGATCAACAGTGACGCGAAGCCGAGTCCGAGCAGGATCCCGTAGAACTTCGCGCTGTCGCCAAAGAGCATCTTGATCGCAAACCGGAACACAGGTCACTCCTTGGGCGTGGCGCTCTCGGCGGTCGAACCTGTGGCGGCCTTCGCGGCCTCTTCCGCCTCGCGCATCGACTCACGCATCGACTCACGCTTGGCCTCGCGCCTGGCCTTCCACCACTCGATGAAGATCGGGAGCACGCTCACGACGATGATCACGAGGATCACCTTCGAGAAGTTGTCCTTGATGAAGGGAAGGTTTCCGAAGAGCGCGCCCGCGCCGACGAAGACGACCACCCAGACGAACGCGCCGAACACATTGAACCAGAGGAACCGGCCGTAGCTCATGGTTCCGACGCCCGCGACGAACGGTGCGAAGGTGCGCACGATCGGCACGAAGCGCGCGTACACGATCGCCTTGCCGCCGTGCTTCTCGAAGAACTTCTGCGTCTTGACGAGGTGCGCCTGCTTGAGGAAGCGGTACTTGCCGCTGAAGGCCGCGGGGCCGATGAACTTGCCGATGTGGTAGTTCACGGTGTCGCCGAGCACCGCCGCGATGAACAGCATCACCATGATGAGCGGCACGCTCAGGTCGGCCTGCCGTGCGAGCGCGCCCGCCGCGAACAGCAGCGAGTCGCCCGGAAGGAACGGCATGACGACGACGCCCGTCTCGACGAAGACGATGACGAACAGGATCCAGTAGAACGCCGTGCCGTACTCGCGGAGCAGTTCGGCGAGGTGGTCGTCGACATGCAGGATGAAGTTGATGAGATTGAAGTCTTCAGGCATGGGAGGCAGGCTCCTGGGCAGTCGACTTGGCGGGCATGACGAGGGAGAGGATCATCGTTCCCGCGATCAGCGCGATGATGACGCCGAGCGAGAGGGGAATGGGAACCTGCCCGCCCGGGTTCGAGACAGGGTCCTTGAAGAGATACGGCAGCGCGGTCATCTTGAGCCCGACCCACACGAGGACGAGGCCGAGGCCGTACTTGAGGAGATGGAACTTCTGCATCGCCTCGGCGACCACGAAGAACATGGCGCGCAGGCCGAGGATCGCGCAGATGTTCGACGCGAACGCGATGATCGGCTCCTGCGAGATCGCAAGCACCGCGGGCACCGAGTCGACCGCGAAGGCGATGTCGGTGGTCTCGACGACGATCAGCGTGACGAGAAGCGGCGTCGCGGCGCGCTTGCCGTTCTCGACCGTGAAGAAGCGCGTTCCGTCGAAGCGCGGCGCGACGGGCATCACGCGCGCGAGCATGCGGATGAACGGGTTCTTCGCGGGCTCGAGCTGCTTGTCCTCGCTCGTGACGAGCTTGATGCCCGTGAAGATGAGGAAGACGCCCATCGCGAGCAGCACCCAGTGGAACTGGACGAGCACGCTTCCGACGCCGATGAAGAGCGCGCGGAAGACGATCGCGCCGACGATGCCCCAGAAGAGCACGCGGTGCTGCTTGGCGTGGTCGAGCGCGAAGTAGCGGAAGATGACGAGGAAGACGAAGAGGTTGTCGACCGAGAGCGAGATCTCGACGAGGTAGCCGGTGAGGAACTCGAGGAGGAAGGTCTTCGGCGCCTCCGCGGGCGAGAGCGCGGCGTAGCGCGTGCCCTCGAGGAGCGTCGGGTCGGCCGCGAGCTCGCGGGCGGCGAACGCCTGGAACGCGAACGCCGCTCCGACCGCTGCGAGGACGCAGAGTCCGGTCCACGCGAGCGAGATCTTGAAGCGCTTGCGCTCGGATTCGGGCGTGGAGCCGTCGCCCGCGAGGCGCTCGATCACGAAGAGGTCGAGCGTGAGCAGGAGGATGACCGCGACGATGAAGCCGGCGAGCACGGGCCAGTAGTCGAGCGGAGAGAAGACGGCGTGTTCAAGCAAGGAATTCGGCCTCGGGGTGGACGCGCAGTGTAGGGGCGCACGGGCGCCCGCGGTCACCGCATCCAGCGCGCGAGGAGCAGCCTGCTCACGAGGCTGACCGTGCCGAACACCGCGAAGCCGACGGCGGCCGCGAGCAGCACGCTGACGAACACGCGGTCGGTCTGGAAGTTGCGCAGGGCGGTCGTGATCATCACGCCGAGCGGGGCGTTCTCCCCTGCGGTTCCCGCGAGGAATTCGCCGCAGATCGTGCCGATGGTCGCGAGGCCCGCCGCGATCTTGAGGCCGGTCACGATCGACGGCACCGCGGAGGGAAGCGCGAGCTTCCACCAGGTCGCGAGGCGGCCGGCGCCGAGCACGCGGAAGAGCTCGGCCAGGTTCGGGTCGCGCGCGCCGAGACCCGCGACGGTGCTCGCGATCACGGGAAAGATCGAGACAATCGCGGCGCTTGCGACGATCGCGGGGCGGCCGTAGCCGAACCAGAGGACGAGCAGCGGCGCGATCGCGACGAGCGGCACCATCTGGAAGAGGAGCGTGAGCGGATAGACGCTGCGCTCGACCGCGCGCGAGAGCGAGATGGCGCTGCCGAGCACGATGCCGCCCGCGGTCGCGATCGCGAAGCCGAGCATCGCGCTGCCGGCCGACTGGAACGCGCCGCGCAGGAACGGCGCGGGATCGTCGAGGAATGCGCGCGCGACGCCGATCGGCGACGGCAGGACGAAGTCCTTGAGGTCGAGCGCCCACTTGATGGCCGCCCACGCGAGGATCGCGAGCGTGACC
>CAIXEV010000726.1 GCA_903918555.1 uncultured bacterium
GTGTCTGGCAGGTGCCAGGCACCAAGTTAAAGCGCGCCCCGGCGGTGAGCCGGGGCGCGCATGAGCTCTCAATTGCCGACCACGCTCACGCGAGGTCGAAGCGGTCGAGGTTCATCACCTTCGTCCACGCCGACACGAAGTCGCACACGAACTTGCCGTGCGCGTCGGCCGAGCCATACACCTCGCTCAGCGCGCGAAGCTGCGAGTTCGAACCAAACGCGAGATCGACGCGCGTCGCCGTCCACTTCGCCTGACCCGACTTGCGGCAGCGGCCGTTGAACAGTTCCTCGTCCGCGGACGCAGGCGTCCACTCGGTGCCGATGTCGAGCACCTCGATGAAGAAGTCGTTCGTGAGCTTGCCCGGGGTCTTCGTGAAGACGCCGAGCTGCGAGCCGTCGAAGTTGGCTCCGAGCGCGCGCATGCCGCCGACGAGCACCGTCATCTCAGGCGCCGTGAGCGTGAGGAAGTCGGCCTTGTCGACGAGCAGGTGCTCGGCGCGACGCGGCAGGCTGTGCGCGAGGTAGTTGCGGAAGCCGTCGGCCGCCGGCTGGAGATACTTGAAGCTCTCGACATCGGTCTGCTCGGCGGTCGCGTCGGTGCGGCCCGGCGTGAACGGCACGGAAACCGTGACGCCCGCGTCCTTCGCGGCCTTCTCGACGCCCGCGCAACCCGCGAGCACGATGAGGTCCGCGAGCGAGATCTGCTTCTTGCCGCCCGCGGCGTTGAACTCCGCGCGGATCTTCTCGAGCGCAGCGAGCACGATCGCAAGGCCGGCCGGGTTGTTGACCGCCCAGTCCTTCTGCGGCGCCAGGCGAATGCGCGCGCCGTTCGCGCCACCGCGCTTGTCGGTGCCGCGGAAGGTCGACGCAGATGCCCACGCGGTGACGACGAGCTGCGAGACGCCGAGGCCCGACGCCAGCACCTTCGCCTTGAGCGCGGTGACATCGGCTGCGTTGACGAGCTCATGCGAGGCGGCAGGCAGCGGATCCTGCCAAATCAGCTCTTCCTTCGGCACAAGCACGCCGTGGTAGCGCGAGCGCGGACCCATGTCGCGGTGCGTGAGCTTGAACCACGCGCGCGCGAACGCGTCGGCGAACGCCTTCGGATCCTTGTGGAACTTGCGCGAGACCTTCTCGTACGCCGGGTCCATGCGCAGCGCGAGGTCGGTCGTCAACATGATGACGGTCTCGCGCTTCGACGCATCGTGCGCGGCCGGTGCCGTGACGCTCGAACCCTTCGGCACCCACTGATGGGCGCCTGCGGGGCTCTTCGTCAGCTCCCACTCGTTGCCGAAGAGCGTGTCGAAGTAGCCGTTGTCCCACTGCGTCGGGTTCGGCGTCCACGCGCCCTCGAGGCCGCTCGTGATGGTGTCGGCGCCGTGACCCTTGCCGTAGGAGTTCTTCCAGCCGAGGCCCATCTGGTGAAGCGGCGCGCCTTCCGGCTCCGCGCCCACATACTTCGATGGATCCGCCGCGCCGTGGGTCTTGCCGAAGGTGTGGCCGCCCGCGATCAGCGCGACGGTCTCCTCGTCGTTCATCGCCATGCGCTTGAAGGTCTCGCGGATGTCGTGCGCCGACGCGAGCGGATCAGGCTTGCCGTCGGGGCCTTCGGGGTTCACATAGATGAGGCCCATCTCAACCGCCGCAAGCGGGTTCTCGAGGAAGCGCTCGCCCGTGTAGCGCTCGGAGCCGCGCCACGCCTTCTCGGCGCCCCAGTAGGTCTCGTCCGGTTCCCAGGTATCGGCGCGGCCGCCGCCGAAACCGAAGGTCGTGAAGCCCATCGACTCGAGGGCGACATTGCCCGTGAGGATGAAGAGGTCGCCCCACGAGAGCTTCTGGCCATACTTCTGCTTGATCGGCCAGAGCAGGCGACGCGCCTTGTCGAGGTTCGCGTTGTCGGGCCAGCTGTTGAGCGGCGCGAAGCGCTGGAGGCCGGCGCCGCCGCCACCGCGGCCGTCGGCCACGCGGTAGGTGCCGGCGCTGTGCCACGCCATGCGGATGAAGAACGGGCCGTAGTGGCCGTAGTCGGCGGGCCACCACGGCTGCGACGAGGTCATGAGCGCGCGGAGATCGGCGCAGACCGCGTGGAGGTCAAGCGACTTGAACTCCTTCGCGTAGTCGAAGCCAGCGCCCATCGGGTCGGACTTCGCGGTGTTGCGCGCAAGCACCGTGAGGTCGAGCTGGTTCGGCCACCAGTCCTTGTTGTAGGTGCCGGAAGCGATGTTCTTGACGAAGGAGCCCGCGAACGGGCACTTGCTGGCGCTGGACATGTCGGTCTCCTATGACCCCAAGCTCGGGGGTGCGAAGCGTAGCAAGGCGCGCGCGACGCGAGGGCGTCCAACTTCCGCGAAGTTGTGCGGCCGCGCGTCAGTCCATCTTCGCCGCGATCGCCGCGGCGAGCGCATCCGCCCCGCCGACCACGGGCAGCTCGAGCGAGGTGCCGCCGAGGTCGACGGTGAGCTTCGTGCCCGCCTTCGGCCAGAGCGTGAAGTCGCGGTCGCTGCTGAAGATCATGAGCGCAAGCCGCTTGCCCGCCGCGATCACCTGGTCGTCGGGCTCGAGCTCGAACGACAGGTCGTAGAAGCGCCCGGGCTCGAGCGGCTCCTGCTTCTCGAGCGACGCGTGGTTGCGCGGGTCGGCCCAGCCGCGGGTGATGATGTCGACCTTCGGGGAGCGCTTCTTGCCCGCGTTCTTGCCCGCGTTCTTGCCCCCCGTTCTCGCCACCGTCGCCGCTCCCGTCGCCGCTCTCGTCGCCAGCCCCTTGCTGAGCGATCGCCACGAGCCAGACCGACAGGTTCGCAGCCGGCTTGTCGCAGGCCACGCGGATGTTCAGCTTCGCAGTGCCCGAGAGATGCAGCGGAGCCGCAAGCGGCGGCAGCGCGTAGAGCAGCCGGTGCGGCGACTTTGCGGCCCTCGCGAGCGCGGTGCCGCTCTTGGCGACATCGTCGACGAGCGTCTCGCGCGTTGACTCGCCGGAGACCTCGGGCTTCGACGCCCCAAGCTCGAGCGCACCGATCTCGCCACCACCCGCGCACGGGCGCAGGACGACGGACTTCGCCTCGGGATTCGGCCAATCCGCGTACGGCGTCGGCGCATTCCGCGAGTCGCCCTCGCGCACGACGAGGCACGCCGGATCGTCAACGACGCCGTTCTCCACGCCGTACAGCCAATGCGTGAACCAGCGGTTCATCACCTCGAACGGCGGATCGCCGCCATGACCGCCCTGATGAAGATAGAGCCGCGCGGGCACGCCCCGCTTCTTCAGCTGCGTGTAGACATGCGTGCTGTGCGACGGCATGACATTCCAGTCGCCCAGGCCGTGCGAGAGCATCGTCGGCGTCTTGATGCCGTCAAGCTGCAGCCAGTAGTCGCGCGCCTTCCAGAAGTCGTTCCAGTCGCCCGTGCGGCGGTCGATGCCGGCGAGCAGTTCGCCCTCGAGAACGCGCTCATCGGCCGCGGCGCGCTTCGCGGGGTCGCCGCTGTGGATGAACTGGTAGAGCACATCCATGTCCTCGCCCATGTAGCCGCCCGGGTGACGCACGAGGCCGTTCGCGCGGTAGTAGCGGTAGTACGAGGTGTTCGGCGCGACGGGCACGATGGCCGCAAGCCCGTCGACGCCGGTCGACGCCGCCGCGATGCAGAGCGTTCCGTTGTACGAGGTGCCCGTCATGCCGACCTTGCCGGTCGACCAGAAGGCCTTGACCTCGTCGCCGCCCTCGGGCTTGGTGAATCCCTTCGCGCGTCCGTTCAGCCAGTCGATCACGGCCTTCGGCGCAAGCGCCTCGTTCGCGCCACCGCAGGTCGGCACACCTTGCGAAAGGCCCGTGCCCGGCGACGAAGAGTGCACCACCGCGAATCCCCGCGGCACCCACTCTGCGACAAGGCCGTCGCTGATCCGCAGCTTGTTCGGGTTGAACGCGATGGCAGGCGGCGCGTCGTGCGGCTCGGGCGTTTCGTCGAGCTCGTGCCGCGGGTTCCACACATACTTGGGGGACTCCGCCGCGACGGCCGCGAAGTACGGGCTCGTCTCGTAGATGACCGCGACCTTGAGTCCGCCCTCGGTCTGGCTCGGCCGCGTGACATCGACATGCATGCGGTCGCGCGCGCCGTCGCCGTCGGAGTCGAACTCGGTCTCGACCCAGAGCACCTCGCGGATCCACAGCCTCGCGTCGGAGAACGCCTCGACCACCTGCGCCTGCCCGTCGACGAATGTCGGCGCGTCGGTGGCGCGGGCGCCGGCCGTGGCGAGCGCGGTCGCGACCGCAACCACGACCGCAAGGCCGCGCGGCAGGCGGCGGATGAAAGCGGAATCGGTCGGACGGAATCGTCGATTTGCGTGCATGCAGGCTCCTTGGCGGGCGGGGCCGCATCGTACGAGCCCGCGGCAGTATCCTGCTCCTTCGAAAATCCCGTTTCACCCGCTCAGGAGTTCTCGCCGTGTTTGACACCGTCTGGCCAAGCCTCTCCCCCGCGTTCCGCGACGAGCTGACCCTGCAGTGCGTGAAGCAGCTGCGGACCTCGCCCGACGAATGCGACGCCTTCGCGCGCGTGGTGGCCGACATCATCAAGGCGCGCGCGCAGACCGTGAAGTCGCAGTGGCGGCTGTCGGACATCTTCGGCACGACCCGCGCGATCGCGCGTGAACCGCGTCGCGCCGCGCCGTTCTTCGGCATCACCTACATGACCGCGCGCAAGGCCGACCTCACGGCGCTCTACACCGCGCTCGGCGTCGCGCACACCGACCTCACCGTCGCCGATTCGTCGGCGATCGAGCAGCCGCCCACGCAGGCGCAGTTCGCGTCGGTGCTCGCGAAGGGCCTCGACGGAGTCTCGACCGAGAGCCTCCGCTGCATGATCGCGATCATCGCCGACACGGGGATCGACGCCTGGCAGGCGCCCGCCCGCGAGGCGATGGCGCAGCATCTCGCCGCCGCGCGCTGATCACCCGACCGAACGGCGCAGGGCGAATCGCGCCTTGCGTTCCTCATGCCGCATCCGAACGCGAAGCGTCCGCGAAGGTCCTCCAATGCTCGACTCGCTCTCCGCGCCCCACTTCCGCCCATGGATGCGCACCTGGCTCATGGCCGCGGCGATCTACAACCTCATCTGGGGCGCGTGGGTCGTGCTCGCACCCGACCACCTCTTCACGCTCGTCGGCATGGATCCGCTCACCGCCCCCGGCCGCGGCATCTGGCAATGCCTCGGCATGGTGATCGGCGTCTACGGCATCGGCTACTGGTGCGCGAGCCGCGACCCCGTGCGCCACTGGCCGATCGTCTTCGTCGGCCTCTTGGGCAAGATCTTCGGGCCGATCGGCTTCATCTGGACCGCCACCCGCGGCGAGATCCCGTGGGCCTTCGGCGTCACGATCCCGACCAATGACCTCCTCTGGTGGATTCCGTTCGCGCTGATCCTTCGCGCGGCGTGGACCCGCCCTCGCTGAGAGCGCCGATACTTCGATGGGCTGCGCGCGATCCGCGCGCTTTCGCGCCGTCCGCGCGGCATCACGCGGCCAGATTCGCCTCAGTCGGTCCCTCGGGCCGCAACAACGGCCTCCACGCTGCGTTGATGCGCAACGGCGACGCACCGTCGCCCGTCCGCACCGACCCGAGCAACGAGCCGACCATGCACATCCCGCGTCCCTCCGCGAACCGCCCTCTTGCGCTCCGACACGCCGCGCTCTCGCTGACCGTCCTCGCCCTGCTCCCGTCCGCGAGCCTCGCCGATTGCCCCGCCGACCTCTCGGGTGACGGCGTCGTCGACGGCAGCGACCTCTCCTCGGTTCTCTCGGGCTGGGGCACCGCTTCGGGCGACATCACCGGCGACGGCACGACCGACGGCAACGACATGGCGATCGTCCTCAACTCGTGGGGCGCGTGTCCGACGGGTCCGATCGAGTGGACGCTCATCACGACGACCAACGGCACGACGACCTCTGCGATCGACGCGAGCGGTGCATCGGTGAAGACCTGGACAGGCGCAGCCGCGGGCGCGAGCGTGGCGTACCTTCGCGCGGATGGCTCGCTCGTGCGGCCCACGGTCCATGCCGCCGGCGCGTTCAACGGCCCGGCGCGCGGCGGCCGCATTCAGATCTTCAACAACGCGGGCACGCTCACCAACGACCTGCTCGTGTCCACGGCGGCATTCCAGCAGCATCACGACATCCGTCCGATGCCCAACGGCAACATCCTCTGCATCGTCTGGGAGGCGCGCACGCTCGCCGAAGCGCAGGCCGCGGGGCGCCAGAACGCGACGGGCGCCCTCTGGCCCGACTCGATCATCGAGATCCGCCCGACCGGAGCCACCACCTACGACATCGTCTGGCGCTGGAACATGTGGGATCACCTGATCCAGGATGTGAACCCGGCGCTCGCGAACTATGGCGTCGTCGCCGATCACCCCGAGCTCATCGACATCAACCTCGGCACGGCCACGAGCGGCAACTGGTCGCACTTCAACGCGATCGACTACGACCCCGTGCGCGATCAGATCATCTTCACCTCGCGCACGCTCAACGAGGTCTTCGTGATCGACCACTCGACGACCACGGCGGAGGCCGCGGGTCACACGGGCGGCAACGCGGGGCGTGGCGGCGACATCCTCTACCGCTGGGGAAATCCCGCGAATTACCGGCGTGGAACCGCCACCAACCGCTTCCTCCATGTCGTGCACGGCGCCACCTGGATCGACGCGGGGCTCCCCGGCGCGGGCAACATCATGGTCTTCAACAACGGCGATCGCACCGGCACCGCCAACGACTACTCGACGGTGATGGAGATCGTGCCGCCGCGCGACGCCGCGGGCAACTACACCATCAGCGCAGGCAGCGCCTTTGGTCCCACCGCGCCCGTCTGGAGCTACGGCGCGCCCGGCCAGTTTTATGGCGGCCCGACGCAGTGCGGCGCGTTCCGAACCCTCGACAACACGACGATCATCACGCTCTCGAACAGCGGTCGCATCTTCGAGGTCGACGCCGCGGGCAACACCATCTGGAACCGCAAGAACACGGGGCTCACGATCGCCCGCGCACCGCGCTACCGCTCGGTGAACGGGGCGTGGGTCGGGCCGTGAGCCACGCACGGTCCGCGCCGGTCAGGGTTCGATCCAGCCGCCCTGCCACGCTCCGTTGATGTCGAGCGCGAAGCGCGCGCGCTGGTGGCCTTCGCTCGCGAGATACAACCAGTCGATCGCGGTGGCGCGCGTCACGACCAGCGCGAAGTTCGCGCGGCCGGGCTGCGTTTCCTCCTCGGTCGGACGACGGTCGCGCACGGCTTCGGGAAGGTTCGGCGACGGCGCGTCGCAGGGCTCGCCTGGCGCACGCGGCGCGAGATAGCAGCGGCGGCTCGTGACGGCGCTGCGGGTCCATGCGTCGTCGGCGCGCGGGCCATCGGCGACGACTTCCGCCATCGCCGCGATGCGCAGCTGCAGCTTGCGGCCTTCGTCGTAGAAGTGCCACGCCACGCGCGGGTTCGCGCTGATCTCGGCGACCTTGCCGCTGCGGAGATCGGTGTGGCAGTGGATCTCACCCGCTTCCGCGATCACGCGCCGCAACACGACCGCGCGCGCCTGCGGAGCGCCGTCGAGCCCGAGCGATGCGATCACCGGAACATGAAAGCCGTGGCGCCGGTCGACGGCGCCACGGCCTAGTTCGTTCCAACAGGAGCGGAGGATGTTCGCAAGCGAGTCGGTCACGCGGTCATAGCACCAGAGGGAGCCGCCCCTCGCGTTCCTAGCACCAGAGGGAGCCGCCGCAGCGGCGACCGCTCAAAATCAGTAGATGGAATCAGCGAAGTAATACCGCTTCGCGTTCTCCGGCGTGATCAGATCGACATCGATCATCAGGTGCTGCGGCATGTAGCGAAGCTTCTCTTCCTTCTTGCCGCCGACGAGCACCGTCGCGGCCATCTCCATGCCGGTCGCGATCATCGACGGCGGGTAGGTGATGTTGCCCGGGAACATCGGGTCCTTGTTCATCACGCGCTTCACGATGTCCTTCATGCCCGCGCCGCCGAGGATCCACACGCCCTCGATCCCCTTCTCGGCGAGCGCCTGCTCGGCGCCGAGCGCCATGTCGTCGTCGGACGCCCAGATCGCGGTGACCTTCGGGTTCTTGGTGAGGAGCGTCTCGGTGACCTCGAGCGCCTTCTGGCGGTTCCAGTTCGCGGCGGCCTGCCCGACGATCTTGATGCCCGGCTCGGTCTTGAAGACCTCCATCGCGGCGTTGACGCGATCGGTGTTCACCGTGCACGGGATGCCCTCGAGCACGAGGAGGTTGCCCTTCGCCTTGCCCTTGCCGCCGAGCTTCTCGACCATGAACTCCGCGCTCTTCTTGCCGAAGGCCTTGTTGTCGCCCTCGATGAAGATGTCGGCGACGGGCTTGAGGAAGCCGCGGTCGACATTCACGATGAGGATGCCGCGGTTGTGCGCTTCCTCGGCGATCGGCGTGATCGGCGCGCTCTCGGTCGCGAGGATCACGAGGCCGTCGACCTTCTTCGCCATCAGCGCCTCGATGTCGGAGATCTGCTTCTCGGGGGTCTCGGCGGTCGCGATGGTCCACTCGACATCGGGGTGGAGCTTCGCGCACTCCTTCGCCCACCACACGACGCCCGCGGTCCAGCCGTGGTCGGCCGCGGGAATCGACACGCCGATCTTGATCGGCGCCTTCGCGGGCACGGGAACGGGCACGGGCTTGGCCTCGGGCGCGCTCGGGGCGTTGGCGGCGAGGCCGAGCGTGGCGGCGACCGCGAGAAGTCCGATGGAAGCGAGGGTGGTGACCTTCATGGCGCGGAAGATACCGCGACCACCGCCCTGCCGCTACGCGCGCGCCCCGCGCTGGACGAGCACCGCGAGCACGATCACCGCGCCCTTGACGGCGCCCTGCCAGTACGGGCTGACGCCGGAGATCGTGAGCATGTTCGTGATCATGCCGAGGATCAGGACGCCGAGCACCGTGCCCCACACGCGGCCGAATCCGCCGCGCAGGCTCGTGCCGCCGATCACGACCGCGGCGATCGCGTCGAGCTCGGCCGCGACGCCGAGGCCGGAGGTCGACACCGAATTCATGCGCGAAGCCTGCAGGAAGCCCGCGAGACCCGCGAGAAGGCCCATGACGGCGTACACGCGGAACCGCACCCACTCGACCGAGATGCCCGCGTAGCGCGCGGCGGTTTCGTTCGCGCCGACCGCGATCAGATGGCGTCCGAAGCGGCTGCGCGAGAGGAACCACTGCGCGATGATCGCGACGACGAAGAAGACGATGATCGAATAGGGCAGCGTCAGCGGCTTGCCGCCCGAGTTGAGGAGCCCGCGGAAGGTCGACTCAGCGCCCTCGACGCCGGCACCCCCGACGCCGACGCCCCCGACGCCGGGCACCTCCCACGCAAGCGGAATCCCCTCGCGGCCGAACTTGCGGAAGAGCGCGTCGCTCTGCGAGCGGATCTCGCCCGCCTCCGCGATCGCAAGCGCCATCGAGCGGTACGCCGCGAGGCCGCCAAGCGTCGCGATGAACGGCGCGATCCGCCCGACGACGACCAGCGCGCCGTTGAGCGACCCCGCGGCAAGCCCGACAAGAAGCGTCGTGCCCACGCCGACCCACACCGCGCTCGCCTCGCTCCACTCCTTGCCGATCAGCCAGTTGACGGCCGTCAGCCCGACCGCCGCGCTCAAGACCACCATGCTGCCGACCGAGAGGTCGATGCCCGCCGAGATGATGACGAGCGTCATGCCGACGGCGAGGATGCCGACCGGCGCGTTTGAGTTCAAGAGCGCGCGGATGTTCTCAGCGTTGAGGAAGTCGAAGCCCTGGTTCCAGCAGCTCGCGACGAAGAGCAGCACGAACGCGACGACCACGCCCCAGCGCTCGAGGAAGCGCTGGATCGAGAATGCGTCACCGGACTTGCGCGTCGTCATGCCGTTCGCTCCTTCATGTCACCGAGGCCAGAGGCCATGCGCACGATGCGCTCCTCGCAGTTCGCCGCCGCGAGCCCCTCGCGGTCGACCTCGCCGACGAGCCGCCCCTCGCGCATCACGAGCACGCGGTGCGCGAGGCCGATCAACTCGGGAAGCTCCGAGCTGATCACCACGCACGCAAGCCCCTTGGCGGCGAGGTCGGCGATGATGCGGTAGATCTCGGCCTTCGCGCCGACATCGACGCCGCGCGTCGGCTCGTCGATGACGAGGACGCGCGGCTGCGTCTCGAGCCAGCGCGCGAGCGCGAACTTCTGCTGGTTGCCGCCCGAGAGCGACGAGATCGGCGCGTCCGGCCGCGCGCAGCGGATGGCGAACGCGTCGATCCAGCGTCGCGCCACGGCGCGCTCGCCCGACGCATCGATGCGCGCGCCGCCGAACCGCGCATGGCGGTCAAGCGATGGAAGCGTCATGTTCGCGATCGACGAGAGCGACACATGCAGCCCGCGCCCCTTGCGGTCCTCGCTCACATAGACGACGCCCGCGCGCATCGCGTCCTTCACGCCGGCAAACGCACGCACGCCGCCATCGACCTCGACCGCGCCGACCGACGCGCGCAGGCCGACGATCGCCTCCGCCGTCTCGGTGCGGCCAGCGCCGACGAGGCCCGCGAGGCCGACGATCTCGCCGCGGCGGACCTCGAGGTCGATCTCCGCGCTGCGGCCGACCGCGCCAAACCCGCGGAGCCGCAGCGCCGCCACGCCATCGCGCGCCGCGCCCTTCTCGGGGTAGATCGAGCCAAGCGAGCGGCCGACCATCGCGGCCGCGAGCGCGTTCTCGTCGGCGGCCGCGCCCGATGCGTCGCGCAGCGCGCCGTCCGCGCGAACGAATTCCTGCACCAGCGCGCCGTCGCGCAGCACGCTCACGCGATCGGCGACCGCGACGACTTCCTCAAGATGGTGCGAGATGAAGATGACGGCGCGGCCTTCGTCGCGGAGCGCGCGCATCCGCGCGAGGAGCCGCGCGGCCTCCTGCTCGCCGAGCACGGCGGTCGGCTCGTCGAAGATCAAGACGCGCGCCTCGCTCGCGAGGCACTTCGCGATCTCGACGAACTGCGCCTCGGCCACCGAAAGCTGCTGCGCCTCGCGCGAGAGATCAAGGTCCGCGCCAAGCAGCGCGAGCAGCTCGCCCGCACGCTTGCGCTGCGCGGCGCGGTCGACCGCGACGCCGAGCATCCGGCGCGGCTCGGTGCCGAGCGTCACATTCTCGGCGACATCGAGCGTCGGCACGAGGTTGAGCTCCTGGTGCACCATCGCGATCCCGGCGCGCAGCGCATCGGATGGCTGGCCGAAGTCGGTGACGCGACCCGCGAGCGCGACCTCGCCGACCGTCGGGCGCACCGAACCCGAGAGCACCTTCATCAGCGTGCTCTTGCCCGCGCCGTTCTCGCCGACGACCGCGTGGATCTCGCCGGCGCGGAACACGATCGACACGCGGTCGAGGGCGCGCACGCCGGGGTACTCGACCGTGACGGAGCGCGCCTCTAGGAGCCCCTCGAGGAGAGCCTCGTGGAGAGCCTCGTGGAGCCCCCGGCCCACCGAGATATCGCCACCGCCCGACCCACTGCGGGCGGCGCCGTCATCTGCCGAAGTTGCGCTCGACGCATCCTGCACGGACTGGAGAGCCTACCGTGAGGTCCGATTTTGAACCGACATCTCGCCTGACGGGCTCGGATTTCGCCCTCGACGCCAAGTCTGTGCTACCTTTGAGCCTCTATGTCGCTTCGGCGCTCCAACCCCCACCTGCGGCTCACGGCGGCGATCCTCGTCGCCATGCTCGCCGCGCTGGCGGGCGGGCTCGCAGCGGACACGGCCGAAACCCGCACGCGGCGCGCCGAGCTCCACTCGGCCCTCCGGTTCGTGGTGGTCTCCGACGACGCATCACCCGACACGCGGACAAGCGGCGTCACCGCCCTCGCCCCGGCCGTTGACATCCACAGCGCCCTCACGGCGCTCATCGCCTCCGACAGTTCGTCGGTGCGCGCGGAGCGGTCGCTGCGGCGCCTTGCGGCCCACTCGCGCGCCGCGCTCCTGAAGACGACAGCCCTGCCTCCGCCGTTGGCGTGAGTCGCAAGGCAATCGTTCGTCTTCACCTGTTTCACCACGCCAACTGAACGCCGGCGGCGCTGCCGCCGCCAGGCTCGCTCCCATCGGAGCAGAGAGACCACATGAGTCAGCTTCTCAAGGGTATTCCCGTCCTCGACTGGTTTGTTCGCGTCACCCTCGGCACCAAGAACCAGCGCGATGTCAAGCGCTACCTCAAGATCGTCGACCAGGTCAACGCGCTCGAGCCCGAGACGCGCCGCCTCACCGACGCGCAGCTTCGCGCCAAGACCGAGGAGTTCCGCACCCGCGTCGCCGGAGGCGAGAAGCCGTACGCGATGATCCCCGAGATCTTCGCAGCCGCCCGCGAGGCGATGGACCGCGGCGTCGGCATCCGCAGCATCTTCAACCCCGCCAAGAACGCCGACCTCAACATGGACGGCGCGGTCGACGAGCTCGACCGCTTCGACCCGTCGCTCCTCCCCGAGTCGGTGCGCCCGCTCTACGACGAGACCGTCGCCGCCATGCGCGCGGCGCCCCCGCGCATGCCCGAGGGCGACCTGCGCGGCCACTCGCAGATGGTCGAGGGCTGGCAGTACATCGACATCCCGACCGAGATCTACGAGGCCGTGCGCGTCATCTACCCCGAGTCGCGCCCGCCCTTCCGCGCGCGGCCGTTCAATGTGCAGCTGATCGGCGCCATCGTGCTCGCCGAGGGCAAGATCGCCGAGATGAAGACCGGCGAAGGCAAGACGATCGTCGGCCCGCTCGCCTGCTACCTCGCGGCCTGCGAGGAGAAGCAGGTCCATGTCGTCACCGTGAACGACTACCTCGTCCAGCGCGACCGCGACTGGACCTTCCCCTTCTTCCGCGCGCTCGGCCTCACCGTCGGCGCCATCCACCCGCAGCACATGCAGGGTCATGACGAGAAGAAGGCCTGCTACGCGTGCGATGTCGTCTACGGCACGACCAGCGAGTTCGGCTTCGACTACCTCCGCGACAACATGAAGACGCGCCCCGAGGACCAGCTCCAGAAGGAGCGCGGCTTCGCGATCGTCGACGAGGTCGACTCAATCCTCATCGACGAGGCGCGCACGCCGCTGATCATCTCGGGCCCCGCGCACGCGCACCAGCCGCGCTACGACCTCGCCGACCAGGTCGCGCGCCACCTCGTGTCGCGCCAGTCGGAGTGGAACAACGCCAACGACGAGTGCCGCAGGATCTCCGAGGCGATCGCCGGCTACGAGGGCGACATCCGCAACGCCCGCGACCGCGCGGGCGTGCCGTCGCTCAAGCAGGCGATGGACGCCGCGCGCAAGGAGCTCGTGACCGCGGAGGCGCGCCGCGACCGCTTCCAGCAGTTCTACGAGGTCGAGCTCGACAAGAAGGTCGCCACCCTCACCCACGAGGGCGTCGAGGAGGCGCAGCGGTTCGCCAAGAAGATCGACCCCACCGTCGCGAGCTTCTATGTCGGCACCAACATCGACATGCCGCACCTCGTCGAGCAGTCGGTGCGCGCGCACACGGTCTACCAGCGCGACCGCGACAA
Source organism: uncultured bacterium (assembly GCA_903918555.1). Classification (GTDB taxonomy): domain Bacteria; phylum Planctomycetota; class Phycisphaerae; order Phycisphaerales; family SM1A02; genus QWPT01. The sequence continues at coordinate 13,557 of CAIXEV010000726.1, forward strand.
TGTCGTCGCGCCCGATGAGAACGGCGTCGAGGGCGTCGTCATCGTCGACCAGAACACGGGCCGAAAGATGGTCGGCCGCCAGTGGTCCGACGGCCTGCACCAGGCCGTCGAGTCGAAGGAGAAGGTGAAGATCAAGGAAGAGACGCAGACGATGGCGACCATCACCATCCAGAACTACTTCAAGCTCTACAAGCGCCTCTCGGGCATGACCGGCACCGCCGACACCGAGGCGACCGAGTTCCACGAGATCTACAACCTCGATGTCGTGTCGATCCCGACGAACCTGCCGATCGCGCGCACCGACCGACAGGACCGCGTGTATCTCTCGCAGAAGGACAAGTGGAGCGCGATCGTCGAGGAGATCAAGCTCTTCCACGATGTCGGCCGTCCCGTGCTCGTCGGCACGACCAGCGTCGAGCGCAGCGAGCTCGTCTCGCGCATGCTCGCGACGAAGTACCAGATCCGCCACGAGGTGCTCAACGCCAAGCAGCACGACCGCGAGGCCGAGATCGTCTCGCGCGCGGGCGAGCTCGGCGCCGTGATGATCGCCACCAACATGGCCGGCCGCGGCACCGACATCAAGCTGCGCGGCTTCTCGCGCGAGGGCCTGCTCGAGCACTGGAAGCGCCGCAACATCTGCCCGAAGGAGGCCAAGGTCGAGATGCCCGACGACGAGATCGTCGGCCTCTGCTACCGCCACATCGCCGAGCGCGTGGTCGGCCGCGACGCCGCCGCGGGCAAGGACTCGCCCGAGCTGCGGCTCATGCTCCTGCGCCACTGGGGCATCGAGCGCGCGAAGCTCGCCGAGAAGAAGGCGATGGCGATGAGCGCCGAGGACCTCTCCGACACGCTCGACGCGATCGGGTTCCCGCCGCTCCACCGGCTCGCCATGTGGAAGACCGTCGAGGAGATGGGCGGCCTCCACATCGTCGGCACCGAGCGGCATGAGAGCCGCCGCATCGACAACCAGCTGCGCGGCCGCGCCGGCCGCCAGGGCGACAACGGCTCGAGCCGCTTCTTCCTGTCGATGGACGACGACCTCATGAAGCTCTTCGCCGGCAAGGCGATGCTCAAGGTGCTCTCCACGCTCGGCATGAAGGAAGGCGACGACCTCGAGGACCCGATCCTGTCGCGCTCGATCGAGAAGGCGCAGCGCAAGGTCGAGGAGCGCAACTTCCAGATGCGCAAGAACATCCTCGAGTACGACGAGCCGATGGA
>CAIXEV010000727.1 GCA_903918555.1 uncultured bacterium
CCATTCTTCCATGATCTCAGTTCTGAAGGACATCGTCGCGCGGAAGTTCAACGAAGTCGAGCGCGCTCGCGAGGCTGTGCCGGTCGAGGTCCTGAAGGAGCGGATCGCCGAACTCGGGCGCCCGCGGAACTTCTTCCAGGCGGTGGTCGACCGGCGGCATCCGAACACGACGCACATCATCGCCGAGATCAAGCGCAAGAGTCCGTCGGCGGGGGTGATCCGCGAGGACTTCGACCCGGTCGCGATCGCGAAGGCGTACGCCGCGAACGGCGCGAGCGCGATCTCGTGCCTCACCGACGAGCACGACTTCGGCGGCAGGCTCGAGTACATCCATGCGGTGCGCGACGCTGTGAAGCTGCCCGTCCTGCGCAAGGACTTCATCGTCGACCTCTACCAGGTGTGGGAATCGCGCGCGGCGGGCGCGGACGCGATCCTCCTGATCGCCGAGGCGCTGCCCGAGCGCGACATCATCGACTTCCAGATCCTCGCGACCGAGCTCGGCATGACGACGCTCATCGAGGTACACGATGTCGTCAACCTGCTGCGGATCGTCAACATCGTCGGGTTTCCGCATGCGAGCTATTCGCTTCTCGGCATCAACAACCGCAACCTGCGCACGATGAAGACCTCGATCGAGCACTCGATGCGGCTCGCGGAGATGCTCGAGGACACGAGCGTGCTGGTGAGCGAGAGCGGCATCCGCACGCCGCAGGACCTCGCGCGCCTGCGCGCGCACGGCATCCACATCGCGCTGGTCGGCGAGCACCTGATGAAGCAGCCAGATCCGGGCGCGGCGTTGCGCGAGCTGCTGTCGTGACGCCAGGACGAGCGCGGAGCGCGAGCAAGTTGGCGAGAAGGTCGCGAATCGTGCCGTGTGGCATCACCTCCGGTGATGCAACAGACGCGTCCCGTGCCGCTTGGTGACCTCTTCGCCCCGTACCTCTTGGTTACCTCTTGGTACCCGCTCGTACCCGGCACCAAGCAGGCACATCCGGAGAAGGGATGGAATCCCTGCAGTCACAGTGGGTTGCGCGCACGGCCCCGTGGTGCCAGGTACGTACCCGCTCGTACCCGCTCGTACCCGCCCGTGACCCGGCACCGAGTGTGGCACCGAGTGTGGAGCCTACACATCTCCGGCGGGCACCTTCATCGTTCGCAGCCTGCACGCGTTGGCGGTCGTCGACATCACGCCGCCCCGCGCGACGCACTTCGTCGTCGGGGTGGCGGATGAGAACGGCGATGTGACCGAACTCGCGTCGTGGGCGCTCGACGCCGCGAGCCAGCCCACGCTCCAGGAACTCGCGGATGCGGGAGAGGCTGTTGTGCTGGAAGTGGCCGGAACACCGCGGCTGGCGCAGGACTCGACCGCGATCGACGCATGCATCGCGCAGTGCTGGCTTGAGATGCGCGTGGAAGAGGCCCGGCTTTGGGGGGTGCTGCAGAGCGAGCTGGCGGTGTGTGACAACCTGGGAACCTTCGACACTCAAACTCTGGACAATATGGTGCGTTGTTCCACGCTAGGCACGATTGTCGTCGGGGGTGCAGGTGTGGTCATTGGGGGGTGCGTCACGGGCATCCCAGGCGGCGCAGCGGGAGGGTTCATTGGCTGCATCGGAGGGCCCCCAGGTTCCATCGTTGGATTCTGCGTCGGGTTCGCGACGACCTGTGTGCCTGGTGCGATTGTCGGCGGCGGCATCGGTGGCGGCATAGGTCTGGTCGTCGGCGCTTGCGTGGGGTGGGTGAGAGCTGACAACTGGTGTCGGGATGAGGCTTGGGACCGCTACGAGCTTGGACTGTTGAACGCTGCCGCCGCGTACGATGCTTGCCGCAGCGTCCGATGCGGCGGGTGATTTCTCGGAGGTTCCGTTGCTGATCCGTGGAGATCCAACAGGGCGACAGCGACTCGTTCGAGTGGCCGTGGTGTCGTGGAAACTGTTCACTCTGGCCGGCGTGCTGGTCTTCATCGCGGTGATGTTGGGAGCAGACCGGCTTCGCGTTTCGGATTCCATCGTATTGATCGCGGCGGGCTGGGCTTCGCTGGCACTCTCGGTGCTGCTCACGTGTGTGGCGTTACGCGCACGCAACCGGCGTCTTTCGCGGCGCACCGGGACCGATCTATGCCCTTGCTGCACCTCCCCGATCCCGCTCGAGCCGAATTGGGAGCACTGCCCGTTCTGTGGCGCGGCGCGTTCATGCTCGGGCTGTGGCCAGCTGCTTGAAGCCGGTCAGTGCACATGTCCCGAGTGCGGTCGCGCGGTGTGGGGCCGTGCGCCGTGTAAGTCCGTCGGGTGAAGCGTCCACGAGCGCGGAGCGCAGCGAAGCGCGAGCGGGTTGGCGAGAAGGTCGCGAAGCGTGCCGTGTGGCATCACCTCCGGTGATGGCGGCCTCGAACGCGCGGTGTGCGCAACGACTGCAGCCTGGACGCGCATGGCGCATTCGAAGCCGACCCTACCACCTGCTTCGCAGGGGGATCGTGCCACACGACACGCTTCGCGAATCCCACATCAAGCGCTCGGGCTTCGCTGCGCTCCGCCATCGTCATCACGCTCACGCCAGCAGCAGCCGCTCGGGCTTCTCGATCATGTCCTTGATGTGGATGAGGAAGCCGACGGCCTCTGCGCCGTCGATGATGCGGTGGTCGTAGCTGAGCGCGAGGTACATCATCGGGCGGATGGCGACCTGGCCCGGGTTCTTGGGGTCTTCGACCGCGCGCTTCTTGATCGTGTGC
>CAIXEV010000728.1 GCA_903918555.1 uncultured bacterium
CGGCGCCGGCGCCGGCCAACGGGGCATCAGGCGAAGGCGCCGATGGCGGCGGCAGGAAGCAGTGAATCCCCGCGAAACGACCGTGATTCGACCATGAACGGAACACCCATGCACATGCTCACCCACGCCATCCTTCTTCAGGCCGACGCAGAGGCCGCAGGCGGCGGAACGCTGCTCAAGTTCATCACCGGCGGCGGCATCATCGGCTACATCATCGTGGTGCTGTCGGTCGTCGCGGTCGCGTTCGTGGTCATCCACTTCGCGCAGATCCGCCGCTCGGCCCTGCTGCCGCCCGACCGCGTCAAGGCCGTGCACGAGATGGTCGAGCGCGGCGACCTCGAGGGCGCGCTCGAGTTCTCGACGCTGCCCGCGAACGACTGCTACTACCTGCGCGTGATCGGCGCGGGCCTCAAGCGCTTCCTGCGCTCGCCGTTCGGCGCGTTCGAGATCAAGAGCGCGATGGAGGAGGCGGGCGCGGAGGAGACCGCGAAGCTCTACCGCACCATGGATGTGATCGGCACGATCGGCGCCGTCGCGCCGCTGCTGGGCCTGCTCGGCACCGTGCAGGGCATGATCGGCGCGTTCGACACCGTGGCGCAGGGCGCCGCCAACAACGCGACCTACTACGAGCAGCTCGCGGCCAACATCGCGATCGCGCTCATCACGACCTTCCAGGGCCTCGTCGTCGCGATTCCGTGCGTCTCGATCTACGGCTACCTCCGCAACCGCGTCGACGCGCTCTCGGGCGAATGCGCCGCGAGCGCCGACGACATCGTCGCCATGGTCGAGCGCAGCGCGCGCAAGGGCCCGGGCGGCGGCTGAGCCCGTCCGCGCAAATGCCTTGGAATCCAGCCTGATCCGGCGAAACCCCTGAGATCGAAGCAGCACCGTGCAGTTCCGGAACAACCGCACATCTCCACGAGCCGTCGCCATCGACATGACGCCGATGATCGACATCGTGTTTCAGCTGCTGATCTTCTTCCTCGTCACGGCGCAGATGGCCGAGCAGACGCGCTCGAAGCTGAACCTGCCGCAGGAGCGCGGCGAGGACGCGGCCGAGCGCGAGCAGGCCGGACTCACGGTGAATGTGCTCGCCGACGGCCGCATCGTGGTGAACGACGCGGAGGTCCCGCTCGAGGCGCTCGACGCGCTGGTCGACGAGGCGATCAAGGTCGCGGGCGGCGCCGACAGGCTCAAGCCGCTCGTGCGCGCCGACCGCGACTGCGACGCGGCGCGGCTCAACGAGGTCTTCCAGCGGCTCGCCTCGCGCGGGCTGTCGGCGATCCGCCTCGCCACCGAAAGGGGGCGCTGAGATGCGATTCAACCGCCGCGGCGGATCCGACCGCAAGCCCGAGCTCAACCTCGCGTCGATGATCGACGCGACTTTCCTGCTGCTCTCGTTCTTCATCTTCACGACGGGGCAGGGGCAGAACGAGTCGAAGCTCTCGCCGAACCTGCGCGCGGAGCGCGGCACCGACGCGAAGGACGACCTCGAGCCGCAGGTGCTCGAGGTGCTGCGGGTCGACGGAAAGCCCGTGTTTCGCCTCGGTTCGAGCGACATCTCCTCGCGCGAGCAGCTGACCGCCGCGCTCGAGGCGCTGCCGCAGGAGAAGGGGCTGTTCGTTCGTGTCTACGGCGGCGTCGAGGTCGGCTCGGCCGCGACGGCCATCCAATGCGCCCGCGACGCGGGCTTCGAGACGGTGACCTCTGTGCCTGCGAAGTGACTCGGTCCGCATCCTCGCGCTCGTTGCCGCGCTCGCCGCGCCGGCGGTCGCGCGCGCGGACGACCTCCTCGAGTACCTCGAGGCGCGCGGGCTCGACACGCTCGCGGCGCAGCGGCTGCAGGATCTCGCGCGAACCGCGGCGCCCGACGACCGCGGGCAGTACCTCGACCGCCTCGCCGATCTTCTCTCGCGCATGCTCGACTCGACGCCCGAGGGCGCCGAGCAGGACCGCGTGCTCGCCGAGGCCGACGCGCTCGCGCAGTCGCTTGCGACGGCGCGCGGCGACCTGCTGCGCGTGGCCGCGGCGCGTGCGCGCTACAAGTCGGCGGCGCGCGTCGCCGAGGCGAATCGCGCGGGAATCCCCGGCGATGCGCAGGCCGCGGCCGACACGCTCGGCGCGCAGGCGGACATTCTCCTCGCCACCGCCGAGCGCGCCGACAAGCGCGGCACCGACCTCGATCGCCGGCTCGACCGCGAGGAGGGCATCGGCCGCGATCTCGTCGAGGAGCAGGTCAACCGCGAGCGCTCGCTCGCAGGCCAGGCGCGCTACCTCGCCGCGTGGTGCCTGCTCTACCGCGGCACGCTGACGCGCGGGCGGGCGGATGTCGAACGCGCCGAGAAGCTCTTCGTCGCGATGCTCGGAGGCCGCGACGGCGCGCTCGCGCCGAACGAGGTCTCCGAGGATCTCCGCGGCGACGAGGCGTTTGCGAGCGCGATCCTCGGGCTTTCGCTCGCGAAGGCGCGGACGGCTGGATTCTCCGAGTCGTCGCGCTGGCTTGCGCTCCTCGATTCGAAGGACACGCACGCCTCGGTGCGCGGCGCGCTTCCCGGATGGGCGATGGTGGCCGCGCTCGATGCGGGCGCGTTCAAGTCCGCGCGCAGCGCGTTCGCCAAGCTTGCCGCGCGCGACGATGTGGCCAACTGGGCGCGCGTCGCCGCCGCGCGCGCGATCGAGGACGGCGGCGCCGACGGCGACGCGCCCCTCCTCGTCCGCGAGGCGCTGGCGCAGCTCGCGGCCGCGCGCGAGCTCGGCGCGCTGCGCGCACTCGTCGAGCGCTACGGCGAGGGAATCCTCGGGACCGACGGCGCGGGCTTCGTGCCGCGCTATGTGCGCGCGGTGCGGCTCTACGACGAGGCGCAGAAGGCCATCGCCGCGGCGGGCGAGGATGAGGAGAAGCTGAAGTCCGAGGATGTGCGTGCGCCCTCGCGTGCCGCGGCCGAGGCGCTCGGCGCAGCGCTCGCCGCGGAGGACGCCGCGGGC
>CAIXEV010000729.1 GCA_903918555.1 uncultured bacterium
TCCGCGAGCTCCATCAGCTGGTGCGTGTGCTCGAGCAGTCCGCCGATCCAGCCGTGGTGCACGCTCATCGCGGCGGGCGCCGCGCGGAAGTCCTCCATGAGCCGCTCGTCCGACATGTACTGCTCGGCGAGCGCGAGCATCGCGGGGTGCTCCATCGAGCGGAGCAGCTCGCACACGCGGCCGAACATCGCGTCGATGTCCTTCGTCGTCGACGGCAGCAGCGCCCGCATCTCCTCGACCGACACCTCGCGCGCCTCGATCTGCTCGATGATCAGCTGCACCTGCCCCTGGTACGCCTGGGTCGACCCGCGCAGGAACACGAAGCCCGTCGCCGCCACGGCGTCGAACTGCGCCTCCTCGAAGCTCCACGCGCGGGCCGAGATCTCGCCGCTCGCGTCGCGGATGATGCACTTCAGGTACGGCTTGTTGTTGCGCGTCTGCGCGAGCTGGGGATTGACGATGGAATACACGCCCTCGACATAGGTGCGGTCTCCCAAGGTCACGATGCGCTGATGCTCGGTCGTCATGTCTCGCGCACTGTAGCGGCTGCACGCATGCGACTCAGCGCGCCGCGCGCATTTCCCGCATCGCGTCGGGAACGAGGTCGGCGATCTCGCGCGCGAGCGCGCCCGCGTCGCCGTGTCGCGCGGCCCAGAGGTCGCCTGCGCGCGCGTGCGCCTCGACCGCGAGCGCTGTGATCGCGCCAGGCGAAAGCGCCGATCCGCGCGGCGAACGCGCAGCAAACTGCGCGAAGAACGCGCCGACGACGCCCGCGAGGACATCGCCGCTGCCGCCGGTCGCGAGCGCGGCGCCGCCATGCTCGCAGCGCCACGCGCGAAGCCCGTCGCTTGTCACGGTGCCGTGCCCCTTCAACGCGACGACCGCGCCGAGCCTCTGCGCGAGCGAGATCGCGGCGGCGGGACGCGTCGCGCGCTCGACCGCGTCGATCTCGACGCCGAGCGACTCCGCGAGCGCCGACGCCTCGCCCGGATGCGGCGTGAAGACCGCCGTTCCACGCAGGTCGCGCGCGGCGTCGCGATGCGACGCGAACGCGCGGATCGCGTCCGCGTCGATCACCAGCGGCTGTTCGCCGAGGCCGACGAGCCGCATCACCACCTGCTCGGCCGCCGCGCTGCGCCCGAGCGCAGGCCCGATCACGATCGCGCTCGACTCGCGCAGCGCGCCGTCGATCGCCTCCGCCGCGCGCGACGCGTGCAGCTCGCCCGACGCCTCGCACGGCAGCGCGACCACCGTCGCCTCGGGCAGGATCACGAGCGCTTCAGACGCGAGCGGCGCGGGAACCGCGGCGATCACGCGCCCCGCGCCCGCGCGCAGCGCCGCGCGCGCCGCGAGCATCGCGCCTCCAAGCATCGTGCGCGGCGCGTGCGCGCAGCCGCCGATCACAAGCACCGATCCGAATGTCCCCTTGTGCCCGGCAGCCTCGCGCGCAGGAAACGGCGGCAACGGCTCGAACGCGAGATGATTCGCATCCGCCCCGCTCACTTCGCGCCACCCTTCTCGGCGTCAAGCTCGATCGCGACGCCACCAACCATGCCGACCGCGCGCGCAAACGCGGGATCCGTCGCGCCGCCCGCGAGATCGCTCGTCGCCACCAGGATGTGCGCGGCGTGATACCCGCGGCCACCTCCGCCGAGTGTCGCGTCGAGATCAAGCCACACGCGCTCCTTGCCGCCATCCGGCGCCGGAACGAGCGCCTGCGTCCAGAGATGCCAGCCGAAGCCAGGCCCCTGCCCGGCCATCGACGGCACATACACGAGCCCGCTCGCGACGCGCGATGGAATCCCCTTCGCGCGCAACAGCGCCGCAAGCAGCACCGCGTGCTCGGTGCAGTCGCCGCCCTGCGTGCGCGCGGCCTCGCTCGCCGAGCCGAACGCGGTCGCGAGATCCTTGCGCCGCAGATGACGGAACACAAGCCGCCGCAGCGCCTCCGCGTCGCGATACGCGTCGCCATCCTTCGGCAACCTCGCCTTCGCGAGCAGCTCGCGCACGGGCTCGCTCTCGAAGTCGAGAAGCTCCGTCGCGCGCAGCCAACGCCCGTCGGTCGCGTCGCCCGCTGCCGGCGCGCTTCCGCGCATCACATCGACCTCGACGCGCTGCGTGCGCGCATCGATCCGGCGCGCGACCTGCGCGCCTTCGCTCGGGAGATCGATGCCGCCATCGGCGATCGCGCGCACCGTGAAGGCAAGCCGCGGCTGCTCCTCGTAGCGCGCGATCGGCGCGGTCTTCGCGAAGGTGCCGACGAGAAGGTCGAAGGTCGCCGCGTCGTACGCGCGATCCGCCGCGGGCTTGTCGGCGAGACGCGAGCGGAACTCGCCGAGCCCCGGGAAGTCGACGGTCGTCTCGACCGATCGCCCCTCCGCGTCGAGCAACTCCGAACCGACGACGGGCACGAGGCTGTTGCGCGTCGCATAGCGCGTCTGCGCGCCCTCGGCCTCGCGGCGCGTCATCACGATCTCCGCGACCGTCAGCCCCGACTGCACATCGATCGCGCGAAAGCCGATCTCGGCCGCGCCCGCCTTGTGCCGCGCCACGACCAGCGCCGACGCAGCGCGCGGCGTGAGGAAGTCGCCCTCGATCACCTTGCGTTCGCCGGCGCCCGCCGCTCCGCGGTCCACGGTCGCGACCCACGCGCCCTGCTCCCTCGCGAAGCGATAGCGCACGGGCGCGCCGCCGCCCTGCGCGACGCTCGCCTCGACAGGCTCGCCCGCCGTCGTCTCGACGAACACGCTCTCGAGCTCGACGCGCGTCTCCTGCCCCGCGCGGCGAAACCGCAGCTCGACGCGCGAACTCGTGCGCACGCGCCCCGCGTCGTCGCCGTCGCCCTCCTCGACGCGCTCCACCATGCGCCCGCATGGCTTCGCGCCGAGTTCCTGCACCCACCAGCGTTCCTCGACGGTCCTCCAGCCGGCCCACGCGTCGCGCGCGCCGCACGCGATCGCGAGCGGAGCGATGAGAAGCGCGATGAACGCGCGGCGCATCACGCCTTTGCGCCGCCTTCGGGCTCGCCGTCATCCTTCGCGCCGCCCGAACCCATCGAGCGCAGCAGCGGGAACAGGATCACATCGCGGATCGACGCGCTGTCGGTCAAGAGCATCACGAGCCGGTCGATGCCGATCCCGAGGCCACCCGCGGGCGGCATGCCGACGCGCAGCGCCTCGACGAAATCTTCATCGAGCGTGCGGAAGGTCGACTCCTCGTCGTCGGCGCCCTTCAGCTGCTCGGTGAACTTCGCGAGCTGGATGTCGGGGTCGTTGAGCTCGGTGTACGCAGGCCCGATCTCCATGCCGCCGATGAAGATGTCCCATCGCCCGCAAAGCGCGGGATCGTCGCGGTGCGGCCGCGTGAGCGGCGAGATCGCGCTCGGGTAGTCGGTGACGAAGGTCGGCCGGCACGGATCGATCAAGGGCTCCGCGCACTCCTCGAACACCTCGTTGACGACCAGCCAGTCGTCGAGCTTCGCCTCGTGATGGAGGCCCAGCTCGCGCGCCTTGGCGCGCACGGCCTTGAAATCACGCATCTCGCAGCCAGCGCCGCGGCGGAAGAGATCCTCGAACTTCACGCGCACGAACGGCTTCGCGTAGTCGATCGCGAGATCGCCCCACGGAAGGACGGGGCCTCCGTTCGGGCCACTTTCCTCCACGCGCAGCCCCGCGGCCTTGCGCTCGTCGACCATCGACACCGCAAGCTCGTGCACCAGGCTCTCGGTGAGCTCCATCATCGTGCCGTAGTCGCCGAAGGCCTCGTAGACCTCCATCGCGGTGAACTCGGGATTGTGGCTGCGGTCGATGCCTTCGTTGCGGAAGTTGCGGTTGATCTCGTAGACCTTGCGCAGTCCGCCGACGAGGCAGCGCATGAGGTAGAGCTCGGGCGCGATCCGCATGAAGAGCGGCATGTCGAGCGCGTTGTGGTGCGTCGTGAACGGCCGCGCGGCGGCGCCGCCTGCGATCGGCTGCAGGACCGGCGTCTCGACCTCGAGGTAGCCGCGCGCATCCATGAAGCGGCGGATGCGCGACACGATGCGCGCGCGCATCGTGAAGACCTTCGCGGTCTCCGGGTTCGCGTACATGTCGACATAGCGGCGGCGATAGCGAAGCTCGGGGTCCGACAATCCGTGCCACTTCGCCGGCGGAGGCGCGAGCGACTTGACGCCGAGCGACAGCGCGCCCGCCCAGATGCAGACCTCGCCCTTGTTGGTGCGGCCGATCGGGCCCTCTGCGACGATGATGTCGCCGTAGTCGATGTGCTTCGCCAGCTCGAACGCGTTCGGCGACACCGCCGACTTCGACACGCTGATCTGGAGGTCGCCCGTCGCGTCGCGCAGGAAGAGGAAGACGAGCTTGCCCATGTCGCGGTGCTGCACCACGCGGCCAGCGACCTTGACGCCCGCGCGGCCGTCCGCGACGGCGCCGGTCGCTCCCGCGGCCTTCGCGTCCTTCGCCGCGGCCTCGTAGGCGGCATGCGCGTCCTCGCTGAAGCGAGCGCGCGCGTCGGCGAGCGACAGAAGCCCGTCCTCGCGGCTTCCGTAGGGCTCGAAGCCGAGCTCGTCGCGGAAGCGCTTCAACTTCGCGCGGCGCGACGCGATGATCTCGGATTCGGAAAGCGGAGCGGGTTCCTGCGGGGTCGTCTCGGACATAGCCCGCAATCCTAACCAACGGCTTCGTTTCCCGCCGCTTTGCGCTACGCTATTTGGCTTCGGTCTCGCGCGAGACACTCGACTCCAAGCCCACCAAATCATGTCTCCCTCACTCAAGCGACTCGGCATCCTCACCGGCGGCGGCGACTGCCCCGGCCTCAACGCCGTCATCCGCGCGGTCGCGAAGACCGCGATCCTCCAGTACGGCATCGAGGTCATCGGCATCGAGGACGGCTTCCAGGGCCTCATCGAGCACCGCGTGCGCCAGCTGCACCAGAAGGATGTCAACGGCATCCTCACCCGCGGCGGCACGATCCTCGGCTCGAACAACAAGGCGAACCCCACGCGCTACTGCGTGGGCCGCACCGAGACGGGCGAGCCGATCTGGAAGGATGTCACCGACCAGTGCCTCACGACGATCCGCCGCGAGCGGCTCGACGCGCTGATCGTGATCGGCGGCGACGGCACCATGGCGTGCGCCGCGCCGATCGCGGCGGCGGGCGTCAATGTGATCGGCGTCCCGAAGACGATCGACAACGACCTCGTCGGCACCGAGATCACCTTCGGCTTCCTCACCGCGGTCGCCACCGCGACCGACGCGCTCGACCGCCTCAACTCGACCGCCGACAGCCAACACCGCGCGATGGTCTGCGAGGTCAA
>CAIXEV010000730.1 GCA_903918555.1 uncultured bacterium
CGTGACTTCAAGGTCGTGACTTCAAGGTCGTGACTTCAAGGTCGTGACTTCAAAGTAGGGAGTTCTCGTCATGCTGATCAAGTTTGGAGTACCGATTCTCGCCGCGCTCGCGCTCGGCTTTGGGGCAGCCACGACGATGATCCTCAAGCCGGAGGACCGGCTCACGGCTGCGCCGCACCCGCCCGCGGTCACCTCGCTCGCGGGAGACACGATCGCCGGACTGGGCGAGCTCCAGGGCCGCGGCGAACCGATCGAGATCGGAACCCCCGTCGCTGGAATCGTCCGTGCGGTTCATGTGGAGGTCGGAGCTGTCGTCGCGAAGGGCCAGCCGTTGTTCACGCTGGACGAACGCGAGCATCGCGCCGCGCTCTCCGTGAAGCGCGCGGCGCTTGCGAGCGCGGAGGCCCGCGTCGTTCGCATGAAGTCGGCGGTTCGCGCAGAGGATCTCGCGCCCGCGCGTGCGCGCGTCGAGGTCGCGAAGGCCGAGGCCGCGCACGCGAAGGAGACGGCTGATCGCGCGGAGGCGCTGTGGGGGCAGCAGGCGATGAGCGACGAGGAGATGCGGAGTCGGCTGTTCTCCCGCCGTCGGACCGAGGCGGCGCTTGAGGAGGCGAAGGCGGAGCTTGCACGGCTCGAGGCGGGGGCGTGGGCGCTCGATGTCGCGATCGCCGAGCGCGAGCGTGACGAGGCGCTCGCGGATGTCGCGGCGGCCGAGATGGAGCTCGGTCGGCTCACCGTGCACGCGCCGATCGACGCGATCGTGCTTCGCGTCGGCGCCCGAGAAGGCGAGTTCGTCGCTGCGGACGGAGCGCGGGTTCCGCCGCTCGTCCTTGCGCGTTCCGGTCCGCTTGAGATTCGAGTTCAGGTCGACGAGGAGGACGCAAGCGGGGTGCGTGCGGGCGCCACGGCCGAGGGGTTCCTGAGAGGGCGCGAGCGCACTCGTCTCGACCTTCGCTTCGTGCGGATCGAGCCAAGCGTCATGCCCAAGACCTCGATCGTGGGAACGGTCACGGAGCGAATCGACACGCGGGTTCTCTGCGTGGTCTACGAAGTCGTCGGTTCGCCCGAGCGCGTCTACCCCGGCCAGAGAGTGGATGTGTTCATCAGGTCCGGCACGCCGTGAGGCGCATCGGCTCGTCGACGGCCGGGCGCTCGACCGTCGACGAGTCGGCTGTTTCGCTTCGTTCGCGCGCAGAAGCGGCCCGCTGCGCCTCCGCCGTCCTTCGTGCCGAAGGTGCGTGTGCCGTGCACCAACTTCGCCCCCGGCGCGACCCTCGCGCATGGAGCGACCGAGCCGCATGAACGCCCGGCGCCCGCAAGGCGCCATCCCAGATGGAACAGGCCGCACCGTCGCAGCCGCTATCGCCATCGCGTTCGGGTGACGGTTGTCGCAGCGCATTCTGACGCTAGGTTTGACCGAGAGGACATCCAATGAAGCCGTGTGACGAAATCTCAAATGCCGATTCCTGCACCGCGTGCACAGCGCTGGCCAAGGCCAGCCCGAACGCGACGCGAACGGGGTCCATGGAGGGGAAAATGTCTTGGAACAATCGACAGGCCGCGATCGCAGTGGTCGCGGCCGTGACGGGTATGTGCGCGTCGCTCGCCTCGGCGAACATGGTCTACGACGCCGCGTCGAACTTCAACGGGACGCGGGGCGGAACCACCGGCGTCTGGCAGTACGGCCAGATCAGTGGAGCGGGGAGGAACTTCACCGAACTCGCGTACAACGGCACCTGGGCCTTCGAGGGTCCGGGCACCGTTCTAGTCGGGTCGTCCTTCATGCACACCGGTGGTTACTTCACCGGCGTGCATGCAAATCTCCGCTTCGTTGCTCCGACGGCCGGCACCTACACGGCGACATTCCGGGCCAAGCTCCTCGACGCCGGCAACAACCCCTATGCGGTGAGCGGATCTCCCGACTACCGCCGAGACGGTGTGCGAATGTGGCTGAACACCGCGTATCGCGACCTGCAGACCTGGGACCAGGCGACCTCGGCCCAGTCCTTCGAGTTTCAGACCGTGACCCAGACCCTCACCTTGCAGGCCGGTGAGACCATCGACTTCTCCAATCGACCCCAACGGAGCCCGAGGCTTCGAGTATGGCGCGCAGCCTTCCTACCTCGGCTACAACATCCACGACTCGACCTCCTACATGGCCACCGTCGAGATGATCCCGGCGCCAGGCGCCGCGGCGCTGCTCGGCGTCAGCGGGCTCCTCGGTTTCCGCCGTCGCCGCTGAGCCCGGGTTCAACCGCTCACGAAGTCATCGAAGGCCCCGCCGCACAGGCGGGGCTTTCGCCTTTCGGCGCGATCATGCGCGCGCGCGTGCGTGCACCGTCCGCTGTGACCGCCGCGCGGTAAGCGCGACCGCGACGGGATCGTTCTGCTTCACCGTGCCGAAGCGGTCGACTCAACCAGCGCCGATCGAAGCGACCGCGTGAACACCTCGGCCTCATCCATCCAGATCGAGTGACCGGCGTCTTGAATCGTGTCGAGGCGCGCGTTGGGCATGGCTGCGACCAGCCGCGGCCAGAAGGTCGGACCCAGATCGACATAATCGTGGGTGCCGATGATC
>CAIXEV010000731.1 GCA_903918555.1 uncultured bacterium
ACGGCGGGGTGCGAGTAGAACCAGAAGAAGTGCTGGAAGAGCACCGGGTCGCCGCCCATCGACGGATCGAAGATGCCGATGTTGAAGGCGCGCTCGATGACGAGGAGCGCCACGGTGATGCCGAGGACCGGCGTCGCGAGCACCTGGATGATCGCGGTCGCGTACACGGCCCAGAGGAAGAGCGGCATGCGGAACCAGGTCATGCCCGGCGGACGCAGCTTGTGGATCGTGACGATGAAGTTCACGCCCGTGAAGATCGACGAGAAGCCGAGGATGAACACGCCGACGAGGACGGGGATGATGCCGCCCGCCTGCGAGCTGGTGCTGTAGGGGGTGTAGAAGGTCCAGCCCGTGTCGAAGCCGCCCGCGATGAGCGACCAGACGGCGCAGATCGCGCCCAGCATCCAGAGGTAGAAGCTGAAGAGGTTCAGGCGCGGGAAGGCGACATCCTTCGCGCCGAGCATGATCGGCAGCACGAAGTTGCCGAGCGCCGCGGGGATCGACGGGATGATCACGAGGAACACCATGATCGCGCCGTGCAGCGTGAAGGCCTTGTTGTACTGCTCGGCGGTCATCCAGGCGACCTCGCCCGGGAAGAGCAGCTTGGTGCGCACCAGCAGCGCCATCACGCCTCCGACGAAGAAGGAGACGAGCACCGCCGCGAGGTACATCACGCCGATCCGCTTGTGATCGAGCGTGAGGAGCCACGAGAGGAGGCCCCGCTTGAAGGTCAGGTAGTTGTCGGGCGCTTCGGCCGCGATGGTGGGTCGTGCGTCGAGAGTCGTCATGGCGTCGCTCGCTTTGTTCTCAGGCGTTGGGTCGTCGGTCGGTCCGCATCACTTCGCTGCGGCGGCGGCGCCGCCGATGTACTTGCCCTTGGCGTCAAAATCCTTGAGGTTCTTCATCATGTCGATGAGCACTTCGATCTCTTGGTCGCGCAGCTGCCCCTTGAAGGTGGGCATCACATTTCCGTAGCCATCGACGATGTGCTGGCCCGGGTTGAGGATCGACGCGCGGAGGTAGCCCTCGGGCGTCGCGTACTCCTTGTCGGGGCCGATGAAGTTCTGAATCGGCTTGCCGCCGTCGACCTTGTGCACCGCGCCCGGCTGGATGCGGGCCCAGATGTCGCCGGAGCCGTCGTAGTTGCCCCACGAGGGGCCGGTGCCGGGGCTTCCATCGAGCGTGTGGCAGCTGGCGCAGCGCGCGTAGAGACGCGGCGCGCCGATCTTCCAGACCATGCTCAGATCGTCGGGATACTTGTTCCTGAGTTCATCCAACCACCGCCCCTGCTTGGTGACCCAGTCGTTGAACTGGACCTCGCCGAGGACGAAGACGCGCTGGTTCATGCGCGAGTGGTCCTTGCCGCAGTACTCGGTGCAGTACAGGCGGTGGAACTTCTCCTCGCCCGTCATCTCGTCGACCTGGAACCACATCGTGGTGTAGCGGCCCGGCACCACATCCTGCTTCACGCGGAAGTCGGGGATGTAGAGCGAGTGAAGCACATCGTTGCTGCGCATCACGAGCTTCACCGGCTTGCCGGCGGGCACATAGAGGTCGGCGCTGGTGGCGCCGTTGGGGTACTTGAACTGC
This sequence comes from uncultured bacterium, assembly GCA_903918555.1. Lineage (GTDB taxonomy): Bacteria > Planctomycetota > Phycisphaerae > Phycisphaerales > SM1A02 > QWPT01. Next base: position 1,591 of record CAIXEV010000731.1, read on the forward strand.
CAGCTCCACTGCTGCGCGGTCACATCGATCTGGTAGGCGTCGGCGGGCACCGTGCGCATGCTCACATAGCCCTTGAAGCCGAAGAAGAAGATCACGACCACGACGATCGTGGGCAGGATCGTCCAGCCGAGCTCGAGCGGCAGGTTGTGGTTCGGTCCGCGCGCGTAGACCTCGCGGCCCTTCTGGCGGTACTTCCACACGAAGTAGACCATGATGCCCACGACGAGGAAGAAGAAGAAGTAGTTGATGTAGTTGATGAAGTGGAAGACCCAGTCGATCTCGGCGGCGAAGTTCGACGCGCCGACGGGCATCCAGAAGTCGTCCGACTTGATGCTGGTGGCCTCGGCCGCGCCCGAGCTCATGCTCGAACCTGCCTGCGAGAGGATGGAGGTGATGGAGTGGGACAAGGTCATTCGCCTCTTCAGTTCGCGGCGGCGACTTCGGTCGCCGCGGTCTTCTTCTTCTTGAGCTCCGCGCGCCAGAACAGCCCGAGGCCGACCGCAAGGACGACCACCGTGACCGCTCCGCCGAGCGACATGACCCTCCGCGCCTGCAGGACATAGCCGCGGGCGTTCGGGTCGTACATGTGGCACCACAGGATGAACTTGTCGAGCGCGGAGCCGATGCGGCCCTCGGACGCCTCGAGCAGGCCGAAGCGGATGTCCTTCGGCTCGAACTTGGTTCCGTACATGTAGCGGCTGACCTTCCCATCGGGCTTGATGAGGATCAGCACCGCCGCATGCGAATAGTCGCCGTTGTCCTGTCGACGGAACTTGAAGCCGACCGACTCGGCGACCGCCTTCGACATCACTTCGTCACCCGTGAGGAAGTGGACGCCGAGGCCCGCGCCGGGGCGCTCGAACTCGGCGAGGTAGCTTTCCTTCTTCGCCTTCGCGAGCGCGGGCGCCTCGGTCGGATCGATCGAGACCGAGACCACCTCGAACTCCTGGCCGGGCGTCCAGTCGACGCCCTTGAGGCCCTCGAAGGCGCCGTTGAGCACGAGGTTGCACAGCATCGGGCACTTGTTGTAGCCGAGCTGCAGGAGCACCGGCTTCTTGCCCGTGAAGTACTGGGCGAGCTCGACCGGCTTGCCCGAGTCGTCGAGGAACCGCGCCTGAAGCGGCAGCGAGTTGTCGAGACGCTCCACGATGTCGATGCCCTCGAGCTCCTTCGGCACGCCGTCGTTGATCTGCGCGTGCGCGCCGCCCACCGTGCACGCCATCGCCGCGACGGCGAGCGCCGCGCGGAGTGACTTGCTGAGGTTGGGGATCGGGAGGTTCATCGGGCTTGGGTCTCTGCCGTGGATTTCGCTCGCTTCGGTTTCGCTCGCTTCGGTTTCACTCACTTCGGTTTCACTCACTTGGTCTGCGAGCTCATCAGCTCGATGGCGCGGTCGATCGGGATGCGGACGCGCTCGACCTTCTTGTCGTCGACTTCCTCGGCGTAGGTGCCGTACTGGCCGAGCAGCCCCTGCTGCTCGCTGCGCAGCGTGGTCGACAGCGCGGGGGCCTTGTCGATGACCTGATCCTCGACGAAGCCGTCCTCGACGCCGAAGAACAGCACCGAGACGGCGAGGCAGAACACGACGAAGATGATGATGCCGACGATCGAGTAGAACCAGGTCGAGCCCATCTCTGGATCGTCGAGCTGCTCGGTGGTGGCGGTTGCTTCGGATTGCATGGTGGTGTGTCCTGTCGGACCGCGTCGGTCACATGTTCTCGAACTTGAGGCTCTCGTTGAGGCGCGGGTCCTTCGTGGGGACGAGCGCGGCGCGCGAGAGCCCGGTGATCGTGCCTGCGACGACTGCGGCAAGCGCGCCGATCGCAAGCAGGAAGTTCACGGGGTTGCCGAAGTGCGTCTTCGTATCGGCATACTTCTCGGAGAACTCACGATAGGTCGACATCTCGGCGAGTGTGTGCGGAATCTCCGGCATGATGAGCCAGTAGAGGTCGACATAGTGGAAGCAGAGCATCCACACCGCGCCCGCAGCAAGGACGAGCGGCATGCGCTTCGGCCACTTGCTGATAAGACCGACGAACGGAAGCACGAAGTGGCCGAAGAGGAGCGCGAAGCTGAGCGGCGCCCAGCCACCGACCTGGCGCGCGAGGAACCAACCCGTTTCCTCGGGGATGTTCGCGTACCAGATCAGCATGTACTGGCTGAACGCGATGTAGGCCCAGAACACCATGCCGAACGCGAAGAGCAGCTTTCCCATGTCCTGGAAATGCTCGGCGCTGACAAGGCCCTTCATCACGCCCATCGACTTCAGGCGCGTGGTGACGAGGATCATCCCTGCGAAGCCCGCCGTGGCGCAGCCGCAGAAGAAGTACACGCCGAACATGGTGGAGAACCACGCGGGCGAGAGCGACATGATCCAGTCGAACGCCGCGAAGGTCGTGGTGAGGCCGAAGAGGATGAGCGCGGGGCCCGACCACTTCTGCATGCGCTCGGTGATGTGGATGTCGCCGTTCGAGTCCTGCGCGCGGCTGTTGCCGACGAAGAACGACGCGAGCAGCGCCCACACCGCGAAGTACACGCCGGCGCGAATCCAGAAGAAGGTCGGGTTCAGGAACGGTTCCTTCGCGTGCACGATGTGGTACTCGGCCTCGTTGATCGCCTTGAGCGACTCCATGTCGGCCCAGATCCACAGCATGTTGGCCTTGCCCATGAACCAAAGCACGGCGAAGGGCACGAAGAGCACCCAGTACCAGCGGAGGTTGGCGGCGAGCGCCTCCGCCGGACGGCGGATCGCCACCGACCAGCCGGCGCGGGTCAGGTACTGGATCAGCAGGAAGAAGAGGCCGCCCAGGCACATGGTGAGTCCGAAGAGGAACGCCACCAGGTAGGCGCGCCAGAAGTGCGCGGGCGTGGTGCCGAGCGCGCCCGTGTAGCCGATCGCGGCGCCGGCGCCGAGACCGACGACCGCGAGGCCGACGGCGATGTTGCGGAGGCCGAACGCAAGGCTCGGAAGCTGCGTGTTCTGCGCGCTCAGGTCAAACGCGTGTCCGGTGGCGTGCGCCATCACTTCACCTCCGTGGTGGCGTCGCCACCGGCCTGGGCCACATTCTTCGGGAGCAGGTCTCGCTTCTCCGGCGGGACATCCTGGATCGTCGCGTTCTGCGAGAACTGCAGCGCCTGCACATAGGCGGCGATCGCCCATCGATCCTCGAGATCGATCTGGGCGCCGTAGCCGGCCATGTTGCGGACGCCGTTGGTCACGATGTTGTAGAGGAGGCCGACCGTGTGCTCGCGCACGACCGGGTCATGCAGGCTCTTCGCCTGCACCCAGGCGGTGCCCTGCACCGGGCCCTCGGTGTTCGACATCAGCTCCATCGCGCGCTTGTTGACCGCGCCGTCGCCGAAGCCGGCGTAGCCGTGGCACACCGAGCAGTAGATGTTGTAGCGCTGCTCTCCGCGCTTGAGGAACTCCGCGGTCAGCTCCATGCCGGCCGGAAGCGTCTCGGCCCACTTGCCGTCGACGACGCCCTCGTAGCGGTGCGCGTCGACCTTGGTCTCGCCGCGCGCGACGGTGCCGAGCACTTCGTAGCGCTGGGCGCGGCCGTCGGCGAACAGCGGGTTCTCAGCCTGCGTCTTGAACTTCGGCTGGAAGTCCATGTCGAAGAAGATGTGGACGCCGCGGTTCGGGTCGGGCGTCGAGCGGACGCGCGCGATGACCACGGGCGGAATGGCGAGCGCGAGGCCCGCGAGCACACCTGTGAAGAGCATCCAGCGTGGGGGCTTTGGAATCATGGGTTCAGTCCTCCACCGCCTCGACCGCGTTGGGGTCGAGCGACTTGAGGAACTCCTCTGTCTTCTTGGGCAGGAACTTGGGATCGCGCGCTTCGATCGAGATGAAGAAGCGGTCGTTGGTCGCGCGACGGAAGCGGTTCGACTTGAACAGCGGGTGGTAGAGCCACGGCAGTCCGTTGAAGAGGAACATCAGCTTCACGCACGCGAGCGCGGAGAAGAGGATGGTCAGCTCGAACATCACGGGAATGAACGCGGGCAGGCTCATCGCGGGCTTGCCCGAGATGAGGAACGGGTAGCCCGTCACCCACACGCCCGCCCAGATGGTCCATCCGAGCGAGTTGGTGAAGGTCTGCAGCGCGAACGCGGCGGCCGTGCCCGTCGCGCCCGCGAAGAACACGAGCACGGGCAGGATGGTGCGCTTGATGCCCATCGCCTTGTCGAGGCCGTGGACGGGGAACGGCGTGTGGCAGTCCCAGTACTTGTAGCCCGCGTCGCGGACCTTCTCGGCGGCGGCCATGAGGTCGCCCGGAGTCTCGAACTCGGCGATGTAGCCATAGAGCCTCGCCGGGTTGGCCGGCTGGCCTGGCTTGGTTTCAGAGGGGCTGGTGACGATCGTCGCCATAGTGTTGCCTCGAGGTTGCTTCGCTCAGTGATGACCGTGACCGTGGCCGTGGCCATCGGCGTGACC